>JARDZP010000130.1 GCA_029240795.1 Haloplasmataceae bacterium
TATATTTGGTGCGTCTGGTGTTGGAAAAACCTCTACGTTACCTCGTAATTTGGGATATAGTCAAATATATAGGGTAAATAAATATGACCATCCATTTGATAATTATAAGGGTGAAAACATCATTATGTTTGATGAATTTAGGGGTATGATTCCAATTTCGGAAATGTTGACTTATATTGATATTCATCCTTGTTGGTTACCATCCAGATATAGTGATAAGGTTGCTTGTTATCATGAAATATATATAGTTTCTAACTACCCACTTGAAATGCAATATCACAATATTCAAAAGGAGCATTTAGGTACATGGAAAGCATTCTTAAGAAGAATACATCAAGTAATCGAAATGACTCCAAATCAAAGTAATATATACACTGTAGATGAATATATGAATAAGGATACAAAGTACATTAATGTTAAGGATTTGGATGAATATACACAATCACAATTACCATTTGATTTACAATGAATCATTTGGAAAAAGATAATTATCCAGTCCGCTGTAGTCTCCTACTCTTATTCTTTTTAATGGCAAACCGATTTTAGAAAATAATTTATTTTTGAAGTCATCATTTTTTTGTGCTTTTGTTCTGTCATGGCTTTTGTCATCTAATTCAATTGCAAATAATGGCTTTAAATCGTTATCGCATATCAGAAAATCAATATGTTTTTGGCTTATTTGACCAAACCATTTCATGTAATTAGATTTATCAGTTATATCAATCATATCTTTTAACCCTACTTTGGGGCATATTATTAAATTTTTATTATCAGTTATTATTTTTAGTGATTTATAAAAATTGTATTCTGTACTTGTAAGTATATATTTTGATTTGTAAGGCATATAGTCACTGGCTATTGTTTTATTGATAGAATTAGAACTTTTATCTTTTCTTAAGATATTGAAAATTACTGAAAAAATTACTGCAATTAATCCTATAAAAATAAAGAAAGTAATTAATGGAATTGTTGCTGACATGGTATTCTCCTCTTATATGGTTTTAGACATATAATACCATAATAATTTATATAAGTACATAAAACAATTACATTAAATGTTAATTTTTGTGTAAGAATTGGAAATAAAAAAGGATAAGAAGTATTATGAACTCCCTATCCTTTACGAAATCTTCGAACCTGATGACTTCCCCTTTACTGCTTTAGGTTTTGCAAGTGTTATGCTGCTATTCTCTCCCACTACTAATTCGCCGTATTTACTTTCAAAATCAGTAATGTAATTTTCTACTATGTACTCGAGTTGTTTACTTGCAGAACGTTTTTCAAAATCTGCTATAAATTGTAATTTATCTATTATTATTTGTTCTGTATATGTAGCTAATCTAGGTTTTTTACTAGGCATATTTAACTCCTTAAAATATATATAAAAAATTGTAAAAAAGTATTGACAAAGTAACGTTACTTGTCTATAATATTAAATATAAGGTAACGTTACTTAAACGTTACGGTAACGGTTCGGTTGTTTCCAGATACATTGGTAATCTGGCATGTTGGCTATAAAAAGTAGTTATGACATGATACCTTGAAAATTGAATACTGGTCTTCTAGTACTTGGGTTCTCCAAGTATTCAATCGAAAAAAATATCTGTTTTATTTATTATATTATAATATCATAAATGACGAATAGCGTCAACAAAATATAAAAGATATGGGGTATATTGGAAATGTTACTTAAAGAATTTTTAGAAATATTCATTTCATTCGTGCCAGTTTTATTTAAAGATAGTTTTAATACTTTGCATGCTATTGGAGATTACAGTTGTAATAGAAAAACTGTGGATGGTAACCATAATGAATTTATTCCGTTAAATCTGCTTAATATGAAAATATCTTTTGTTTATGCTAGTGGTTCAAATGTTAGTATTTATTTAAAATAAAATATGGGTTCGTCAAATAAAAGAGTGGGTATAAATATTGAAAGGTGACGCATACTGCTCTCCCATTATCCCCCTTTAAAGAGGTGTATATGAGATTAAATATATGGGTATATAGGATTTTATACGTAACAGTTTTTACATTGTTGGCATATTCGATTAATGATTGTAGATTTGATATTAGTATTGTTATTTCATTTTTGTTTTCAATTCTAACATTAAAAGTTCAAGATATTTTAAGTCCTTGGGGGTAATAAAATGCATCAAGCTGAGGTGAGTATAAGGGATGATATACATAATTTAACGATTTATCGTGTTGCGCCAAGGGTTATAGAAATTAAACGTGATATTAAATATGCGTTTTGGCATGGATTTATAAGTGTATATATATACAATGAATTGAACGAAAAACTTGAAGAAAAACGCAATTCTCTATTCGAACAAACGTACTAATTTTTTATGCTTTAACACTTCGGCATTTCTTGCGTTTTGCGAATAGTTGAACTTATTTTGTTTGAAATAGTATTTTATCTTACTATTTCTTAAAAATAAATAATGTGCATAAATATGCCAAAAAATTTGAAAGGAATGAATAATTATGAAATTAAAAGGAAATTTTACTTATCTCGGCTTAGAAACTATCAAGGGGAAAAAAGACCCTAATAAGACATTTTATAATTTGTCTTTGCTACAAGATACTGATGTTGTTAAGGTTTTCTTGGATGAAGAATCTGTTAAAAAAATTACTGATAACAAGCTTTCACAAATGGATAAATTAATTTGTGAACTTAAAATCTCCATTGGTCAAAAAACCTTTGTTTCTCTTGAAACTGTTCAAAAAATCGCTTAATCCATAAATTACAGACCTGTCAATAAAAATCGGACAAAATTGTAAATTTTGCGTTTTCTATTTTTATTGATAGGTTCTATAAACATTATAATAAATTTAAGTGGTTCGTTAGGACGTTTTTAACCTAACAACCTCTTAAGTGTAAAGTAATGTTAAGATTTAGAAATCCTTGATTTTAAGGGGAATTGGTTAATCTCCTTTCCTTTTCCCTTTAACATATAAACAAATATGAAAGGTGGTAACTTAATGGCTGAATCCTTAACCGATATTACAACTGCCGTTGGTTCTGTTGTAACAATGGCAACTACTGGCGAACTTGCCGTATTCTTCTATGGTGGTGTTGCAACTTTAGGAATTGCAATCTTTAACAAATTAAGAAAAAGATAATACATAAACGGGATGCTCGAATGGGTATCCCGTTTTCAAATGAAAGGGGAAGCAATGAGAAAAAAATATATGGTAATTAATGTTATGTTGATGTTAGTATTCTGTTTAATTTTATCTGGTAAAACTGTCCATGCTTCAACAACTTATAAAACACAACATCCAGTTGAATATATAGAGGGTTATGACTATTATGTTGTTATTAATGCTATGCCACGTGCGGGGGAAATACTTATAATTAGTAAAACTCCTTATATTGGTTTATTGCATGATACTACATTTGATTCTAATAATGGTCGTTGGTATGGATTTAGGGGTATGTCTAAAGATTATAATGATAATGATGTTCCAATTAATTTTCGTTCATATAAAAATGGTGTGTTTCAAAATCAGATAATTAATGGATATTCTAATTATTCTCAAATTAATGTAAAAATAGAAGCTGGTTCATCTAATACTGGTATTGGTTGGAATAGAGATGGTGTTCAATTTACTGATAGTTATTACGGTCAATATTTTGGTACTGGTAGCATTACATATTCTAATTTTGATATAAAGGAAGTTGCATCTGAGGTTGGTAATCCTACTTATGGTAATGTCTTAAAAGTTGCTAATATAGACGATTCGCCAAATAATTATGTAAGAGACACTACAATTCCCACACCTAGTAATTTAAGGGTTAAAATGGTCTTGCCTAGTGGTTTGTTTCCATCTGTTAGAGAAACAATTGTTAAGGCGACATGGACACCTTTGGTGGGACAATATCATACGGAAATTAGTCTTTTGTATGATTACAAATCTGGAACTGATAAAATAACTAGGTTATTGCCTTATATTAAATATAACGATAATATAAATTCTTCTTTAGGTACTCATTCATCATTGATGATTACTGATCTCGAAGATTATATACATAATGCTAATTCTTCAACTGTAGGTCAGACATTTGCAAATGGTAAACTTAATTTAACTCATTATTATGTTAGAAATTCATTTTACGATTCTGTGTCTAAAAAAATCAAGTATAGTAACTGGGTAAAAGTCGATTTAGTTACGGGCAAATCTGAAATAGATAAAGGTAATGCTGTTGGCCAATACGATGAAGTATATGAAGATGAGGACGGAAACGAAATTAAAGTTC
The DNA here is from genome assembly GCA_029240795.1 of Haloplasmataceae bacterium. Lineage (GTDB taxonomy): Bacteria > Bacillota_I > Bacilli_A > Haloplasmatales > Haloplasmataceae > JARDZP01. Next base: position 4,268 of record JARDZP010000130.1, read on the forward strand.
CCAATTCCGAATATGGTGGTAAATACTATGATAGTGATGGTAATTTAGTTGACCCTACAAGTCTTACTACATTTACTGATTATCTTCTCGCTATCCCTAATATACTCTCTTCCACTTTTACTGCATTGACTTCTTTAATATCTGGTATGGGTTCTTTTGGTGCTGTTATATCTGCTGTCTTTGTGGGTATGCCCCCAATAATGACTAGTATGTAGTATGATATTAGGCGGTTTAGGTTTACTTATTGTATTAGGTGTTATTAAGTTCCTTAAATAGGGGGTATTATGGCTTATATATGGCAATGTATTAATACGTTATTTTCAATACAATTCACAATAATGGGTATAAATATGACCTTTTGGCAAATGGCTATAGGGTTCTTTCTAATGTCTTTAATTGTTGGATTTGTGAGTAGTTTGTTTGATTAGAAAGGGGATTTAAATTGACTGATTTTGAAATATTTATGTCTTATTTTATTGAGATAAGAAATTGTGTATTTAGGGGGTGGAATATATCGACGCGTTAATAGAATTTATTATGGGGACTAGTACTCAGTTAGATGTTCCTGTTGCAATCAGATTGTCAATTGTATATGCCCTTATAGAAATGATTACAAGGATATGTATAAGTTTAACTAAGGGGGTTAAAGAATGACGATAATTGTAGGTATTGTTATAATATTTCTATTTGTCTGCTTTCCTAAACTAAGGTGCATCATGCTAAATCCTATTAAAGTTATTTATAATTTGCCTATAGATATTTATTATTACTTTAAACACAAAAAATATAACGATTGTGTTATTGGTGTAATTGTAGCTATTATCGGTCTATTTGGTAAAGGTAAGACTTTAACTGCTGTACATATTATTGTTGGTCTGTATCTTAAAAAAGACGGTAAAAAGGTTTGGTGCAAAAGACGTAAAATGATGGTTACACAGCGTGTAAAGATAATTTCCAATGTGGAATTAAAAGTACCATTTGAACGTTTTATTAACCTAGAGCAAATTGTTTATTCTGCAAAAAATAACTACATTGCAGACGATTTAAACGATACGCTGACTGTTACTCTCGTCTTGGGTGACGAATTTAGTACACAACTTAATAGTCGTAATTTCAAGGGCAATATAAATGCTAACCTGTTGAATACTATCCTTACGTGTAGGCATTATTATATTGCTCTTTATTATACTACACAGCGTTTTGGCTTGGTTGATGCTCTTTTAAGGCAGGTTACTAGTTATTGCATATCCTGTAATAAATCTTGGAGATTACAAGGAGTTGACTATTTTGACGCATGGGAAATGGAAAATGCAACTAGTGTTTCTATGATTAAGCCATATAGACGTAATTGTTGGTTTGTAATTAATAAAGATTATGATGCCTATGATACTCTTGCAAATGTTGAAACATTGCAAAAATCAGCACAGAATGGTGATATGATGACTGATGCTGAAATATTGGCATTACAGTGTAATAATCCCAATATGGATAATGTATTAAATCCGTCAAAAAAATATCGAAAGATTAGAAAGAAAATGAATTAGATGAAAAGAGAAAGAGGGATGCGCTGCAAGCGAAGCGAGCGCACCCCTCTTCTCTTCTATTATGGATGTTTGTCTAATAAAAGGTGCCCTAAGTCTAGTATTACCTTAGGGCACTTCTGTGATATGTGACATTTAATAACAAATCCAGTCTTTACTAGGGTTTGAATGCTATAAAAAGTTGTGACAATGTTGTGACAATTGGTTGTGACAACCTAACTTTTGTGACAATTGGGGGATAAATAAATGGCTAAAGATACTAGGTCAAGGAAATGGCAATTAACAATTAATAATCCTACGGATAAAGGTTTTACTCATGATAGATTGAAAGAATTAGCTAGTAATTTAAAAGGTCTTACATACTGGTGTATGTCTGATGAAATAGGAGAAAATAAAACGTATCATACCCACTTCTATCTTGCTTTTAAAGATGCTTGTAGATTTAGTACACTTAAGAATGTATTTGATGGTGCACATTTTGAAATGGCAAAAGGAACTAGTCAACAAAACAGGGATTACGTTTTTAAAGAGGGTAAATGGGAAAATGATAAGAAAAAAGATACAAATCTTGTTAATACTCATGAGGAGTTTGGTGACTTGCCTGTTGAACGTGGTCAAGGTTATAGAACAGATATAGAGGACTTATATGATATGATTAAACAAGGAATGTCAAATTTTCAGATACTGGAAGAATCTCCACAATACTTATTGAATATTGATAAAATTGAAAAAACCAGACAAATAGTTAGAGAAGAACAATTTAAGGTTACATTTAGAGATTTACATGTTAGCTACATATATGGTCAAACTGGTGTCGGTAAAACACGAGGTGTTATGGAAATGTACGGATATGATAATGTATTTAGAATTACAGATTATCAGCACCCATTTGATAACTATAAGGGTCAAGATGTGGTTATCTTTGAAGAATTTAGAAGTAGTTTGAAAATACAAGATATGCTTATTTATCTGGACGGCTATCCTATAGAATTGCCTTGTAGATACGCAAATAAGATAGCTTGTTTTACCGAGATATATATTATTACAAATATCCCTCTATCGGCTCAATATGAGGGCACGCAGAGGGAATATAAGGAGACTTGGAATGCATTCCTTAGGAGAATACATAGGGTTATTTGTATGAAGAAAGATAAATCAGATATGTTTACTGTCGACCAATATTTTAGTAAAGATACGGACTTTGTACCTGTTGAGTATATCCAAGAACAAATTCCGTTTTTAGATCAGGGGGATTGAAATGGAAAATTTATTTGAAATTATAGAAACTATATTTGAGGTTGTGTTTGCTCTTATTCTTTTATTATTACTTTTATTTTTAGCTGTTAATTTAATTATTTTAGCTTTTTGGTTATGTATTGAAATGTTTAAATATGTTATATCTCTTTATTAAACTAGTTATTGCAAGTATCTGCTAAATGTGTTATTTAAAGAACTTATTAAATTATCTGGTTGTATGTAGTAAGTAAATCTATATAGGCAATAAATAATTAGTGCTGTAGCTAAAATTATTAATAAAACAATGATGCCAGTATTATTTCCTTTTTCGTTGTTATTTAAACTATTAAGAATAAAGTCTATTTTGAGATTCATTTCTTTATGGTCATATGGGTCGATTTGTTTATCAATATTATTGAGTAATTTTTCCTTTTCCGTTATTTCTAGGTTTAGATTATTATAAATATCGGTTAATTCCTTAATTTTTGTTTCTAACTCACTTTTTTGCATGTACTTAAATAGTATTATTAAGATAATTATTACTACTGCTAAAATTGAAAAACCTACTGTAATATCCATTGCTTATCCCCTTTGTTATTTTATAATTAATAATAACAAAGATGTTATATAATGTCAAAATTTATGTAATAATTGGTAATAAAAAAGGATAAGAAGTATTATGAACTCCCTATCCTTTACCCAATCTTCGAATTTGATGATTTGTCCGACTTTCCCAGTATTTTAGGTTTAGCTAGTGATATACTACCGTCCTCTCCTACTATTAATTGACCATGTTCGGATTCATATTCTTTAATGCGCTGTTTAATTAAGTATACGATTTCTTGATTACCACTTCTCTCATATTCACTGGCTATATATGTAATTTTATCAATTATGTCTTGCTCTGTCCTTATTGTAAATCTAGGTAAATTAGATGGCATATTAACTCCTTAAAATATTATTAAAAAGTGACGAAAAGGTGTTGACACCTTTAATGTTATATGATAATATAAACACATATTAATAGTGATGTCACTTAGTAGTCACAATGTTGGCACTTTGAAAATTGAATACTGGTCTTCTAGTACTTGGGTTCTCCAAGTATTCAATCGAAAATTATTAGGTTAATATTAGCATAAATAACGTATAACGTCAATTAAATATAGTGGATTCGATATTTATAATGGGTTCGCCAAATAAAAGAGTATATAATGTATTAAAAATTAAGAATGGACGAGATTTCAGCGCAAGACTAGGGTGACGAAAACGAAACATACATGATATGTGGAAACACGAATTTTCATGCTGAATTGAGTAAATAACCAAGGGCAATGTTGAGATAAGAAATACGCATCCCATTAAATACTCACCGAAGGAGTAAGCAACTTGATTTATAATACCTTTACTGGCTTTGAATACTCTCCCATTATCCCCCATGAGGTGAATAGATGAAAAGAATAGTATCTGGTTTGAAAATTGTGATTTGTCCAGACTGTCAAGGTTGTGGAAAATTATCGCATTATGATAAGGATAGAGATCGAAATAAACTTGTTACTCATGTTTGTAATTTATGCCAAGGTACTGGTAGGGTTAATAGAAGAATTGTAATGGAATATTTTGAATTTCTAATTGATGTAGTTTAGGGGTTGATATAATGCATCCGGCTGAGGTGAGTTTAAGGGATGATATACATAATTTAACGATTTATCGTGTTGCACCACGAGTTATAGAAATTAAACGTGATATTAAATATGCGTTTTGGCATGGCTTTATAAGTGTATATATATACAATGAATTGAACGAAAAACTTGAAGAAAAACGTAATTCCCTATTCGAACAAACGTACTAATTTTTTATGCTTTAACATTTCGGCATTTCTTGCGTTTTGCGAATAGTTGACACTTATATACATTTCTACTCTAAATTGTTTTTATGAAAGGAAATCTGATAATTTTATAACCATAAAAATTTTGGGGCTTTTTGCCGTTTGAACACTTCTATCGATAAAAATAAAAAAAGCTTAGTAACTTCGTCGTATTTGTTTTTTAACAATTGTATAAAATAAATGAGAATATAATAATAAGAATTACTTATTTTATATTCTTCATTTATTTTTAACTTGTTATATGTTAAAAGGAATGTTTTTTACTTTTTCTATAACTTTTAC
>JARDZP010000131.1 GCA_029240795.1 Haloplasmataceae bacterium
ACTTTAATACCTATCTTATTTTTTAATCGAATCACTTTTGTTTCAGATATATCTTCGTGAACGGGTACTTCTTTACCATAAAGAAAAGAATTAAAGACTGAATACCACTTAATTATACTTCTGATAAATAAGCTATCAATGCTTGGTTTTTCAGAAGTATCACGATCAACGATTTTAATTTTAAAGATAAACTTACCGATTGTTTGACCATGTAAGAAAAGATAAATCCAAATTATTGGTACTAATAAGAGAATATAAATAAGATATTGCTTTTCATCATTATTAGAAAGATAACGATAAAAAGTGAACATATATAAAATAATAATAATTTGATCTATGATATATGCCCAAAATCTTTGAGTATAAGATGCCTTTTGATATTGTCTTGTTTCCATTTAATAACCACCCCTAATTATAAATTAAACTAACTATTTCTATTATAACACATCATACAATACTGAAACAATAGTGATTAGTTTAAGTAACTTGTCTTTAATAGCGAAAGATTATTTACTCCCGAGTTTTGCAGTTGGAAAAGTATAAAAGTCTAGATTATTAAACTATACATTAATAATCTAGACTTTTTTGTTTTTACTTTTTGTTGTGTTCTACAATATCTTTATATTTTGATTAATTAATTTACAGTTAGCTCTATTTAGAGTTTCTTGAATTTCTTGAACTGTTAATTGGTAACTCTAGATGTAAAATACTTATTATAATGGATAAATAAATTGATTGAATTTATTTATTATCATTTAAATTATAAACTTTCAGTTTCACACTATCGTCTTTTAAGTGATGTCTGTATATTTCAACAATTCCTATTAAAGTATAAAAATATAATCCGAAGTAATAATAATCAAAACTTATATCAACCATTTGATGTGTAAGTGATCCAACTAATGCGAAGGTAATACACATTATAAATGGTTCTTTACGTTTATTTAATACTTTAACCACTCTTTTAACTACACCAATAAACAAAATAAATCCTACTACTCCTAGTGTAGATATTATTTGAAGTAAAAAGTTGTGATAATGATATCTTTCTCTTCCTATTTCAGCTATATAGTACCTACTTGATTTAAGTCCTGTCCCAAAGATGGGATTATCGAAAAATTTTCTTATTCCTACTTCTAATACAGCAATTCTCTCAGTATCAGTACGAACATTAAAAAATGTTTCCGGATTAACAAATTTTTGTAAAATATGTAAAATTATTTCTCTAGTTTGAGGTATTATAAAAGTTCCTATTAATAATAAAGCTATAATACTTCCATACTTTTTTATAAAATCAAATCTCACATAAAAGATTATAAATAATATAATTGATAGAAAAGCACCAAGATAAGCTCCGCGTGATTGTGTTAAAAACAATCCTAATAAATTTAATAAATCTAAGAATAAATAGCCTATATAATAATGACTTTTATCTAAATATTTATATAATGCGACTGGTATAGAGAATAAAAAGATAACCGCTATTAAATTAGAATAGCCCCAGCCTATGTCCACCATATATTTACTTGAACCGTCAGGACTAAAAACATTAGCAAATCCATAATGAAAGTATTTAAAAATAATTTCAGCTGATAGTGTAAGCATGATAAATGTGGCTATTTTAGAGATATTAATGAAATCAGACTTTTCAATTTTAAAATTACCATTCGTGATAATATAATATATTAAATAACCTTCTAACATGGTTGCTATTCCCCATAAACCAATTAATTTATCAGGAGACCATAAAATTGAAATTATATTATATAAAAAATAAATGACTAATGGAATAGTTAAATTTCCAACGGAAAATTGAACTTTCTTTATATTTATACCTAAAACAATTAAAAATAACATGACTACCACTACATAATCCAATTTATCAAAGATGATTCCATCTTGAATTGCCATCACTGAAAACAGTGTAACAATTATAAAATGACTAATTGGTTTTTTAGTAATGAGGAAAACTCCAAATATGATTGCATAGATTAAAAATCCAATAATAATATTCAATTGATCAATATACCACATTAAAAATGTAAAGGCAGACAAAAATAACAGTTTTAATTCTGTTTTATATGTCATCGCAGACTCACCTTCCCTTGTTAAATAATAGCTATTATAACAATTTTTCTACTATAATATCAACTATTTTTTTACTTGCTTGTCCATCTCCATAAGGATTTGTTGCTTTCGACATTTTTTTATATTCAAATTCGTCAGTTAACAATTCTTTTGTTAATTGATAAATATGTTCCTCTTCTACACCAGCAAGTTTTAAAGTGCCAGCTTTTATTCCTTCTGGGCGTTCTGTCGTATCTCTTAAAACTAAAACTGGTTTTCCAAGTGAAGGTGCTTCTTCTTGAATCCCACCACTATCAGTTAAGATGAGATAAGATTGAGCCATAAAGTTGTGGAAATCTAAAACTTCAAGTGGATCGATTAATTTAACTCTTGGATGCCCATTTAAAATTTCATTCGCAATTTCACGAACTAATGGATTTAAATGAATGGGATAAACAACTTTAACATCTTCAAATTCATTAACAATTCGCATTAAAGCTTTAAACATATTCCGCATATTTTGCCCTAAATTTTCACGTCTATGAGCTGTTAAGAGAATCATACGTGAAGTTCCAACCCAGTCTAATACAACGTGTCTATAATTTTCAACAACTGTTGTCTTTAGTGCATCAATTGCGGTGTTTCCTGTAACGAAAATGGATTCAGCATTTTTACCCTCTCTTAGTAAGTTTGCCTTACTATCAACAGTAGGTGAAAAATGAAAATCAGCAATGATCCCAGTAATTTGGCGATTCATTTCTTCAGGATAGGGTGAATACTTATTATATGTTCGAAGTCCTGCTTCAACATGACCTAATTTTACTTGATTATAAAGTGCAGCTAAACTACCTGCCATTGTTGTTGAAGTATCACCATGTACTAAAATTAAATCAGGTTTTACTTCTTTAATAACTTGATCTAATCCAATTAATGCTTTCGTTAGTATTTCAACTAAAGACTGTTTATCTTTCATTATATCTAAATCATATTGAGGAGTAATTTTGAATGTTTCTAATACTTGATCTAACATTTGACGATGTTGTGCAGTAACACAAACAATGGATTCAATTTCTTTACGCTTTGCCATTTCTAATACAAGCGGAGCCATTTTAATTGCTTCTGGTCTTGTACCGAATATGGTCATGACTTTAATTTTCTGATTCATATTACACCTCTTAGAATTTGTTATTTTTTTATTTTAATTTTATTGTATTTATCACTAAATTGTTCATGTTCATTTGATTTATATTGATATAAATTACCATAATTAATAACTTCTAATCCAGAACCTAATTGTGGTTTAATAATATTTTTAGTATCAAATAAAACGGGTCTTCTCATTAGCTTAACAATTTCTTGATGATTTAATTTTTTATATTCATTATGATCAGTTAATATTAAAATAATATCAGCGCCACTTGTTGCTTCTTCTAATGAAACATGTTTAGGATGTTTTACGTGTGGATCAAAAATAGAAACATTATATCCTTTATGTTCTAATAATTCTATTATTTCCATTGCTGGACTTTCACGCATGTCATCTACATTCCCTTTATATGTCACACCGAATGCTGCTATCTTTGGATTTTTAATTCCAGATAGTAAGTCTTCTGTTCTTTCAACGACATAATCTGGCATACTGCAGTTAGTATCACGAGCTAATTTAATCATCTTAGCCACTTTTGGTGCTTTTGAATATATAAAATAGGGGTCAATTGCTAAACAGTGTCCACCAACGCCAGGTCCTGGTTGATGAATATTAACTCTTGGATGTTTATTCGCCATTTGAATAACATCTAAGACATTTATATCAAGTTCAAAACAAATCTTTGCTAATTCATTAGCTAAAGCAATATTAACATCTCTAAATGTATTTTCCATACATTTAGATAATTCAGCTGTTTTTGCTTCGGTTTTAATGATTTCACCTTTAACAAACATTGAATATACTTCAGCTGCTTTTTCAGTACAAATAGGCGTAATTCCACCTACAATACGGTTATTATTAACTAATTCATTTAATATTTGTCCAGGTAAAACACGTTCAGGACAATGTGCTAAATATAAATCTTCTCCGATTTTAAATCCCGCTTTTTCAAATAGTGGTTTTACAAAATCATCCATAGACCTAGGAGCAATTGTTGATTCAACAATGACGACATTGCCTTTATCAACATATGGCACAATTGATTCACAAGCAGACATGACATAGGTTAAATCACATGATAAATATTCGTCATCCACATTTGGTGTAGGCACAGCTACAATAAATGCATCTGCCTTTTCAGGTTTACATGAAGCTCTAAATGTTCCTTCACTAACCGATTTTTTAATCATCTCACCAAGTCCTGGTTCTTCAATATGAATCTCACCTTTATTTAATGTTTCAACTATTCTTTTAGATATATCTACACCAACAACACTAGCTCCATAATTAGAGAACATTGCTGATGTTGGTAATCCAATGTATCCTAATCCGATTATACAAATCTTCATAAGT
>JARDZP010000007.1 GCA_029240795.1 Haloplasmataceae bacterium
TTTTCATATAAAGCTTGTAACCCTTTGTATTGTGGTGTAAAACCACAGCCCGTTGCTGTATTAACAATAAGAAGAACCTTTCCCTCATATTTTTTAATCATTACCATCTGTTCATTAATATCTTTTACTTGGTAATCATATAGTTTCATAAATTTAAATCCCTTTCAATTGTGCGAAATTTTATTGATTTCAATGTTTATAAATTTTTTTTAGCACTTTGATATAAAGAGCACATTCCACATACATTTTTTCATTTACTAATCTACCATAAATATTTTTCTGAAACTCTTTCAATACTAAACAAATCTGAAATCATATAACTAAAATAGTTAGGTATTTTATACAAAACCTTCAACTTTTTATATTATAGAATCTTGTTACATTACAAGTTAAAATAATTTCTAATTATAAAAATACATTCAATTGTTTAATTAGTTTTAATCCCATTTCGTAACCACAATGATAATCACTTTCTAGAATATTAAGTTCTTTAGTTAAACGTTTTGTTTTGAATGTATCAGGAGGATTTACCTCGATAATATTGACATCTTTGTTATTTCTCATAAATTCGATTGATTCATGATATGTTTCAGACCGCATTTTTAAAGATTTTTTTAGTTGAGGATATTTAATAAACAAAACATTGGTCATAAAGTGGGTCTTCCGGTGTTTGATTGTAAATGAATAAGGACGAGAACGAAGTACAACAATTATTTTCGCTCCTTGATTAACTGCTTCTTTAATAGGTATTGGATCTGCAATTCCACCATCAACATAAAACTCATCATTTATTCTAATAAAATCACGATAAAATATAGGTATACAACTTGATGCTTTTAATACATTTTCGATATTATCTTCGTTGGGTTTTACATATTTGATTTTACCTGTTTTAACCTCTGTTATACCAACATAAAATTCACTTTTTGAACTTAATACCTTACTTGTATTTAATGGAATTTCTTTTAAAGTAATATCCCATAACCAATCAAGATCAAGATAATGTCCTCCTTTTAAGAATTTCTTCCAATTAATAAAATCTTTTCTCAAATTATAGTCAGTATACACTTTATAACTTCTCTGATACATACCAGCCAACAATGTGGTAATATTATTAGCTCCTGCTGAAACGCCTATACATAAATCAAAAGGATTATAATCATGTTCTATAAATGCATCTAAAATACCTGCTGAAAAAATCCCTCTCATAGCTCCACCTTCAACAACCAATGCCACTTTATTCTGTTTTTCCATCTTAATCACCCTAGCTTGAAATATTTCATCTCTATTATAATCAATAAAATAATCAATTTTTATGCTATAAATTAAGAAAAATAATAAAAGTACTACAATTTCTTGTTCAATGTCTTTTCAAAGAAAGGATCTCTATCACATTTTCAAAGATTTTTTAGAACCACAGTACGGGCAAACTTTATAATTAATAGCCATTCATCATATCCCCTTTTATTAAATCTGTTTTGATCCAGAATCTTCTAACAATGTTTCCGTTAATTTCTGTCTCTTCAGATTCAAAAACACCACCATTTTTAATAATTGTTTTTTCTGAAGCTATATTACCTTTATTACATGTTATTAGAATCTTATCCATTCCCATAGTTTTTGTTTTTTCGAGTGCTAGTGCCAACATTATCGTTGCGTATCCTTTACATCTTTCACTAGGTCTTATTCCAAAGCCAATATGTCCATCGAATTTAAGTAAGTAATCATTCAATCGATGACGAATATTTACAGCACCTATTACTCTTTCGTGATTTACTAACCAATAAGTTGTATTTTCAACTTGTTTTCCTATTAATCCTATACCATTACTAAAGTCCGCTAATTTTTGAATCAATAGTGGAAGATTATCATTTTCAATATTTATAGTCCATGGTTTTGGTTTTTCATTATGATTTTTCCAATCATCTATCATATCTAAATATTCATCTTTAAGATCTAATGTTGGTTTTATTAATTTAATTTCGTTTATTCAAATACACCCCTATCTTTAACAAAAAGCATCTATCCTACACAGATAGATGCAAAATATTTTATCTAAATATTCATTTTATTATTTCCTGAACTCTACCTACAATGCCATTCACTAGCATCACTTTTATTCCCCGAGGATGATTAGATGAATTTGTAAGAATTCTTTCAACCACACCTTCTGTTAGTTTACCTGAGCGCTGGTCTTGCTTTTGAACAACTCGCACTTTTGTTCCCTGTTTAATATTATCTCGTATAGTTCCATTCATAATATTGTCCTCTTTCTTTAAATAGTATTAAAGCTTATACCAGTTCTAATCAAATCAGCCTTGCCTGCTTCATCATTATAAATTTTCATATATAAGTCAATATCATCTTTAAATGTTACTAGTATAATATCACCTTCATATAGAATGATTTCATCATTAGAGGATATTTCTATTCTAACTTGTCCATGAATACAATATATAGCTTGAAGGTTATGTAAATATTCCTTTTTATTATTAATAGAAATGAGATAAGATTGATCTTTTTCAAGATGAATAGCCTCTAATTCGCCATCACAATCTTCACTCATCATCAAATTAAAATCAGTCACTTTCCCAAAACTTTTTGACATCCAGTTCCCACTGAAGAAATCTTGATCAAATGATTTCAAAATGCTTTTATGATAACCAACATGTTCTAGTATCAGCTTTCCTTCAATAATCATTATAATTCTTTTGAAATTGGGAAGTGATGTAAAAATAGTTTCTTCAAGTTCCACTTTAGCTGAGCTTAAACGCCATTTAAAATTTCGTTCACTATATAAGGCACTTTTAGGGTAAATTGCTAGTTGAGTGGTAGTACCACCTGACCATTTTGATACTTGAAATTGCTCTTTTCTGATTATTTCAATTTCATATGACATTTTATCACCATCATTTGAGTTTCTATTTTGAAATAAATAGTCATTCAAATTTCGCTATCTATACTGTTGATTCTTATAAATTCAAATATTTACAATACTTGAATAATAGTTACTAATTATTGGCATTTGGAATAATAAGTGCACAAATCAAATAAGCTAATATTCCACTTCCACCAAGCAATGCAAAAAACACCCAGGCTACACGTACAAGTGTAGCATCAATATTAAAATATTCACCCATTCCACCGCAAATTCCCGCAATCACCCTATTAGAATTTGATTTAGTTAATTTCTTATCCATTTTTTATTCCTCATCTTTCATTTATTCTTTTTAAAACTCTATTATTATCTTTATTTTATCACATTTATTTAAAAATGTAATTATTTCTCTTATATACTTTTTAAATAATGGATATTTCATTCAATTATCGAATTAATTTCAAGTGGATACTCTTTGTGCATGATCTACTTCAATTGAATTATCTATTTTTAGTTTTGTTTAAGTTTAACTTTTCCACCTTTATACTTTATTGATACATGTGATAAAATATAACTAAGAAAACCTACTTACAAAAAAAAATTAATTTATCGCTATATACACTTAGGTATAAAAAATTATGTTTTCATTGATATGATTTTTGATATATTGGTTCAATAAGCAAAAAAAACTTATTACTAAATAAAGTAATAAGTTTTTTTATATTATCCAATCCCTCGATAACCAATACCTGAATTATGCTCCATGGGTTCTGGTACACGACCACCAAATCCTCCAGTTGCATTTCTTCTTAAGCCAAATAAAATACTTGACCGATACAATAAACTTTTAAATCGTGAAGGTTTACTAACTTTTATATCAGAGATGTCCTTATTATTTTTTACAATCTGTATTTGGATATTTTCTTGCTGGTATCTAAATAAGATGTGAGAAAGATCACTTTCTACATTTTCTGAAAATATTAAAACTTTATTAAATCCAGCATTCTTTAAATATTTTCCTGATGGCATATCTTGTGCAAATATACACCATCTATTATCATATTTCCCTGGGGACTTACTATATCCTTCCATTCTTCTTGAGTCTAACATAAATACAGGAGCAGCATCGTCTCGTATTTGAGCTGATTCAATTATCTTTCCACCACTATAAAGTAGATTCGTTATAGGAGTTACATTAACAATCATACTTTTCTCACTTGGACCTTTACATCCATTGTATAGAAGTACTGGTCTATAGCCTCTTTTTGCTAATGTAATGGCAACTGTCACAGTTCTTTCACCCGGTAAATCAAGTATGATTGCTGTTTGATTATCTACTACATTAATCCAATCAATATCCTTAACCTCTTTAATTTCTCTTTCCTCAAAATCATTATTACTTAATGTCGCAAACAAAACTGGCTTTGACCAAGCTGTCCAGTTTACGTGGTCTGGCGCCCATGCAATAAATGTTGAGATTTTTTTATCATCCATCATATTACCCCTCCTTTGAAACTAAAATAGGTATGTCTTTTGCGTTTGCATCAATTCTTGGATAAGTACTTATTCTTCCATAGAATCCAGCAAATTTCCCATTAACAGTAAATACTCCTACGCAAAGGTGATACTGATCTCCTTCTTGTGTTTGCAATGGTTTACTCATAAAACGCCTTTGCGCTAACCAATCTTTATGAAATAAATGAGCGCTTTTTTCAATTTTTTTAAGTTCCTTTTTTGAAACAGCTTCTTTAATTGATATCCCTTCACCAACTCGACCTAATGCAGGTTTATAAATCCATCCTTCTTCTTTTAAACTCACTTCTTTTGGGTCCTTTGTTTCTGGCAACAACATTTTCCAAGTTTGATTGGGAGTTCCAAGTTTATCCCAAACAATTGGCAGTCGTTTAGATTGTGTGAAGATCGATACAGGATGGTTACATGAAGGTGTTGTACTACTATAATAACCTTGCCATTTTGATAAACGTGGTAGAGTGTTTAACCATTCAAGCGGAAAGAAACGCATGATTCCATCAATTTTTCCCTCTTGCTCTTCTAATATACAATATGCTTCATTATTTTTCCATCTAATATGGTCGGGTGCAGCCATAATCGTTTTAATTCCGAATTCATTGAAATAATCACTCGCAAACTGCATGACCTGGCGGTCATCTGAATAGGAAGTCGCATGAACAAAAGCAATTGTACCACTTGATTTAATATGTGACTTAAAGGCTTCTGCTAAACTTTTGGCTACATCTCCATATTGAATGTGATTATTAAAATACTTTGCCGCGATTTTTGGTAAAATAGATGCTTCGGCAAATCCACCTGGAACGTCACTATTTACTTCTGAAACAGACCACCCATCAACAGTAGGGTGAAAATCAAAACGCATCAATCGAACATGATCTTCTCTTTTATACGCTTTTGAAGTCTTTAAAGCTTTTTTTATGCCACGAGGTAAACCTAATTCATTATATAATTTCGGTTCATTTAAAAGAGCCTCTTCCATTAACATTGTTTCAATAGACAAATCCTCAGCCCATTTTTCCAATTTCATTGCTGTTTCAATACTTAAAACAACAACATTTTGCGAAACTGTATTAACATCATTCACTTGTGGATCCCATTTATAAGCATTAAAAATAGCTTCATATCGGTAATTTGAATATTGATCATTTGGTATCGTTACAAGTTTTACTGGTTCTATCACATTAACCCTCCGATCACTAAATCGTAGATTGGATTCTCTTTTAATGGAGGAATCAAAGTGACACACAATATCGCAATTAACACATAAATTAATCCCCATAGAAATGATCCAAACACATTATATTTAATAGTTTCTTCTTTTTGTTCATATAGCCTATATAAATTCTCAATTACTAAGACCAATAATGTGAGTATCAATACAGGCCATCCATCCCGAAATTCCCAAATTGTTGCGCTAGCTGAAGTCCAATCGCCTGAAACTGCTCTCCCTAGAATGATCCCACTTGCTAATAAATAAAAACCGATTCGAATGCCTGTAGGTGTATTACGTTCAACAGTTATTCGATCAAATATATGAGTAAACTTATTAATAAAAATGGTTAGAATAAACCATGTTATTAATCCTAATGCACCCGCAAATACTACACACCACCATCCAGGACCGTCACCAATATTTGCACCTGAATAAATAAGTGTTAATCCCAAAAATCCACCCATAACGGTATAGAGTGCTGCGTTATTGTTTAATTCTAAAGCATCATCACGCCATGATAAATCAAAAAACTTCGCCATGAGTCTTAAACCGAAACCTAACCAAGCAAAACCCAAAAATATGTACACTAATTGGTAAAACATACTATCTACTACATCAAATGAAGCAAGTTTATTTAATACATAAATAATGATTACTAAGCTAAATACGGGTAATAAACCTAATAACAATCGTTCTTTTCTATTTCTATTTGACGGCCATTTTTGATTTAAAGAAACATACCATCCAATAAAAACTTTAAATGTGAAATAGATACTTACTAAAAAAACTATAACTTCTAAATTAAACAAACTATCATCTCCCCCAATTCAAATGAATATAAACTAATTTTACCAAAATCTTCTATATTTTTATAGATATTTTAATAAAATTTAATTAATAAATAAAAACTCCCGATCATTTCGGGAGTAAATTTTATTCAAATTGATTTGTGATTTCATCAAATAGATTAGAAAACTCCATTTCATGTTCCAGAAACACATCAACAATATCTGGATCAAAGTGGTTACCTCGTCCTTGTTTGATTAATACGAGACTTACATCATGAGAATAAGCTTCTTTATATAACCTTTTTGACCTTAACGCATCATAAACATCTACAATAGCCATAATTCTTGCTGATAAAGGAATATTATCACTTACTAAACCATTAGGATAACCTGTACCATCCCATTTTTCATGGTGATAATGCACAATTTGATAACCCATTTCTAAAAACTTATTATTTGGATATTTTGTTTGAACTTCTTTTAAAATACTAGCTCCAATAACTGTATGTTTTTTTATTATCTCGAATTCATCTATACTCAGTTTACCAGGTTTAAGTAAGACATTGTCTGGTATACCTACTTTACCTATATCATGTAATGAACAAGCTTTAAAGATATTATCAATAAAAATTCCATCAATATAAGCTTTATATTTAGGTAAGTGAGCTAACTTTTGGGTTAAATATTTACAAAGATGAGAAACTCTTTCTACATGTGCGCCTGTTTCATCATCGCGCGAATCAGATAATTTAACTAATGCATAAATTGTTGATAAATGTGAATCAGATATTTCTTTTTCTATTCTATTGTTTTTTTCAAATTCTTTTTTATAATAATCGACAAATATACTAACTATAATCGACATGATTAAGAAAAATAAAAGTCGAATGATCCAGTTTATTAAATCCTGCTTTATATTTAAATCAACATCTAAAGGCATAAATGGACCTAATAATAATCCACATAGTACCGCATGAACATAGCCCTTTATTTTTCCATTTGTTGAAGTCGCTATAATAATTGGTATATTTATAAACATTACATACACATATCGTGTTCCACCTGTATAATAAACAATAATTGTTATTAGCAAAGTCAGAATATATGAAAATATCAAAAAATAATTTTTTTTAGTTTTTACTTTTAAATTACTCATACTTTTCACCCAATTAAATTCATAATATCCAAAATTCAACATTTATTGACATAATTATAACATATAACTAAGTCATAATGAAACAATATGTATGTAATACTTTAAAATAATATTTATTTTAAAATGAATTAAATTACTTATTTGTAAAAATTGGCATTTAATTTTATGAAGTATTATTAAAAAAAGATAAATACTATAATTAAGGAGGTGAAAACATGAAAAAAATCATTTTTATTTTTACAATTATTTTAACATTAACTTTCATGTTTAATAAAACAGTTTTAGCTAATTCTAATAATTCTTATGAAAAAGTACAACAGGATAAAAGAGGACACGTTTTTACAAAGGAGCAAAAAGCTTTAATTGATAAAAAAAGTAAGGAATTAAAAGATAAATATCTTAAGAATTATGAAAAAATGACTACAGATGAAAGAAATAAAGCGATTGAAAAATATCGTATTGAAATTAGAAAATACATTAAAGATGAATTTGGTGTTACAAAAGATTTTAAACCACAAGATCCATTAGAAAAATTTGATGTAGATAAATATCTTCGTAAATTTATTCAAGAGTAAAGTATAAATGACCCTCTTAAATAAGCATATCGTTCCGATTTAAAGTTGAAATTTAAAAGCAAGAATAAATAAATAGTTATCATTAAAATAACAGTGATAAAAATTGAAAGAGAATCAAAATGATTCTCTTTTAATTTTTATTATTTTTAGTTTTTTTTAATCTACTTCATTACCATCAACTGTAATATATGCCCTTCCTATTCCATCATGCATGCTGTAATCTACTCTATCTCTTAACTGTTCACATATAAAACTTTTGATAATGTTTAACACCAATAAAAATGCATAACTTTCCTACTCTATAATCGAGTTAATATCGAATAATAAATCTACCAACTGCATGATCACATGAATCAATTATATTAAAAAAATAACTTGGATTACTTATTGCTTGTGCTATTTTTTCCTTTGCCTTATCAAATGGTTCAGGAAAGTTCTGCATCTTCAATACTTTTTTGGGACAAGTAACATTTTTCATCTTTCGTTCCTTTATTTATTATTGTATAAGCAAGGAAATTATACTGTGAATGATTTTTTTGTGAATTCATAAATTGCGATACCAGTCGCAATTGAAAGATTTAGTGAATCTATAGATTGATTATGTGGAATGATTACACTCGTACCGACACTTGCAAACTTAGGATCTAACCCACTAGATTCATTACCAAATACTAATGAAAATGGTTTGTTTAAATCCGGTTTTATATCATGAATTTTAATTTTCGCATTCAACATAAACGTAAAAATATCATGATTTAAATAATTGTTTTGATAATCTTCAAAGCTATCAAAATAAACAAAATTAATATTAAATAAAGCCCCCATTGAAGCTCTTACAGATTTAGGATCAAATATATCTACGCCAGGTCTAATAATGGCTAATTGGTTAATGTCAAAACCTAAAGCTGTTCTAATAATTGTTCCTAAATTACCAGAATCACCTGGATTAACAAGAACAATATGATTTTTAAGTTTATCTAATGAACAATCATATTTTTTAAAAATACCTATCGCGTAACAATTTTCTTTTGGTGATAAAATACTAATCATTTTATCATTCATTTCAAATGGGATGTTTTTCGCATGACAAATATCAATTATTTTAGCTACACCCGTACTATTTTGTGTTTGTGAACTTAATAAGACTTCGATCACAGACTCAGGTTTTTGATTTAATAATTCAATCGTCAAAAATATCCCTAATGTATATGAATAATCAAAATCTTTTTTATATGTTTTATATTTAATCAAAATAATTCCTCCAAATTTTACTACTACATTTGTACTATACATATTTTATAACATTAACAAAATAAAATCCACTTATGAAGTGGATTATTTTAACGTATTTCATCTTTTAAATCAATTAATTTAGATTCACTATTCATTATCTTTAATTTTTTAATCGCAATGAGTGAGTATTGTACAAACGCCAGAATAGAAAACATCATCGTCACATAAAAAAAATATTGGCTATTAGGTAAAAAAACAAGTAATACTGCTAAATAAAATAAGATGGTTGCTAATTTTCCGTAGCGATTAGCAGGAATGACTAACTTTTCTTTTTTAAAAAATAAATATATTCCACCAATAATCATTAATAATTCTTTTAGTCCGTAAATCATAATGATCCAAATAGGAATAAACCTACTTATTGTAAAACAACTTAAAACAGTTATTTGCATTAACTTATCAGCGAGTGGATCAAGAACTTGACCTATTTTCGTAATTTTATTATACTTTCTAGCAATATACCCATCCAAAACATCTGTAATTCCGGCTATTATAAATATCATAATCGCAATGACAAAATTGGCTTCTAATGAAGAAAAATAAACGAATATAAACATAGGTACAAGAAATAGTCTAAAACAAGTTATAACATTAGGTAAACTCATACAACCACCCATCCTTCTACTACTATTATATTACAAATAATTATTAAGAATAATAAAAAGTCACATATTAATATAAAAAGATGTGTTTTGATGTTCAAACTATTGACTATAAAATACTTTGAAGTTATAATAGTTTTATATTCAAAGTAATTTGGGAGGATAAATTATGTCAAAAATTGGAATCATCACATGTAGTACAAGTGGATTAGATTTCCTTAAGGGTTATGAAGATATCAGAATTGCGAGAACAACAATTATCATGGATAGTAAAGAATATTTAGATGGATTAGAAATTACTCCAAAAGAATTTTATGCCCAATTAGATAATTTACAAACAATCCCTAAGACAGCAATGCCATCAACTGGTCATTTAGTTGAAATTTATGAACAATTAAAACAAGAAGGCTATACTGACGCAATCTATATCTCAATTTCTGATCATTTAAGTGGAACTTTTCAGAATGTTTGTATCGCAAAAGATTTAGTTGAAGGAATTAATATCCATCCTTTTAATAGTAAAACTGCAACTTTTATTACAGGTTTTATGGCTATAGAAGCACATCGCCTTTCTAAAGAAGGTAAATCAGTAGAAGAAATTTTGGCGTATTTAGAAAAGTTAAGAGATAATGACCGAATTTTCTTAATGGTCGATGATTTAAAATTTTTAGTTAAAAATGGTCGTTTATCAAATGCCTCTGGTTTTATTGCCCAAGCATTAAAAATCAAACCATTACTAGAACTTAATAATGACGGTAAAATCGTCGCAACCGAAAAAATTAGAACAACAAGAAAAGCAATCGACCGTGTTATTGAAAGTTTTTTAGAAGATACAAATTTTGGGAATGATGCTAAGTTTGTCTTCTTATTTAATACAGAAGCACCAGAACATGTAGCTTATATTAAAGCAGTCTTAGAAGAAAATCGTATCGATACTTCAAACTTTATCGACGCTCCTGTTTCTCCAGGAATTGGATGTCATGTTGGCAAAGGTGTAGTAGGCATCGGTTATATTAAAAACTTTGCTTAGAAAATCTTTTTAATACAGAACTCACATACAAAAGGTATATGTGAGTTTTTTCTTTTAATATTCAAAGATGTTTAAGCCATCTGCTGAAACCAAATAACCCTCTTTACATTTTGTGCTGTTGTACTAATATTTCTTTTTAATTTTTTCTGTACCATGATCTTTATACCACGATTCTTTATCAGTAATAAAATAAATAAACGCTTCAGCCATACCTACAAAAAACATAAATTCATAACGAGAAAAAACCAGATATACTAAACATAATGTAGGTCTACCTAAATATAAATGATGAATACCGAATCTACCTAAAAAGAAAGCTAAAAAAATGGCGATAAACTTACTTTTTTTCGGAATCTCTAATTCTTTTTTCTCCGATTTATCTTTGTCTTTATCTTTTTTTTCTTCAGGATTTAAAAAGATTTGAATTTTATCAATTGATAAATTGAACGAATTAAGGTCTTTTCCATCTTTTAATTCTATAGTTGCGGTTTTCTCTGCCAAAATACCCCCTCCTGTCAAAAAAACACACAATTTGTTTCTTTAGTACAATATATTATAATAATCTGTAAATTATTGTAAAAATATAAAAAAATACAAAATTATTCATTCTAACTTTGTACTTTTTTATTTTTTCTCATATTGAACCAATTAAATACCTATAACTATCACACACCAAAAGTAGTCTATTTTTCTTCTATAAATGATAATTCTCATTATCTATTAATTGATCTTCTAATTTTGTTCGATTAAATCAATACTTCCTTTTCCATACATTTTATTAACTATATAATATTTAATTTTTTAGCCACTGTATAAATAGTTTCAACTGCTAAATTTAATTGTTCTTTCGTATGACCTGCTGAAATCATGCAACGTAACCTTCCAGTTCCTTTTGGAACGGTAGGAAAGACAATACCTGAAACAAATACACCATTTTCTAAAAGTGTCTTAGAAAATAACATCGTTTTAGCTTCGTCACCCACAAAAATTGGTGTAATTGGAGTTTCACTCTTACCAATATTAAAGCCTAAGCTTACTAATTTTGATTTAAAATAACGAGCATTATCCCACAATTTTTCTGTATATTCATTCGATTCCATTAACATCGTAACAGATTCAATAATCGCGCCAACTGATGCAGGTGGTAAAGCAGTAGAGAAAAGAATCGGTCTACCACGATGACTTAACCATTCCTTCATAACCTTTTTGCCTGCGACATATCCGCCTATAACACCAATTGCTTTTGATAATGTTCCAATAGTAAAGTCAACTTTTCCATGTAAATGAAAATGATCGACAATTCCGCGTCCATTTTCACCTAAAACTCCAGAACCATGGGCATCATCAACATAAGTTAAAGCTTGATACTTTTCGGCTAATTCAACTATTGCTGGGAGTTTAGCGATGTCACCATCCATGGAAAAGACTCCATCAGTTATAATTAAGACATTTTTATATAAATTGCGTTTTTCTTTTAAAATTTCCTCTAAATGATTCATATCACTATGACGGAAAACGGCTTTATCCGCTTTAGATAATCTTACTCCGTCAATAATTGAAGCGTGATTGAGTTCATCAGAGATAATTAAATCGCCTTTATCAGTAACAGCCTGAATCGTACCTGCATTACACATATAGCCAGACTGAAATACCATAACAGCTTCTTCACGTTTAAATTTAGAAAGTACTTCATCTAATTTTTCGTGAATATCCATATTTCCAACAATTGTTCTAACCGCACCTGCACCTACTCCATATTTTTCTATTGCTTCAATTGCGGCTCTTTTAACACGTGGATGATTCGCGAGTCCTAAATAATTATTAGAAGATAAATTAATAACTTCTTTTCCATTTAAGGTGATCATCGCATCACAGGGTCCTGTATTTACTGGTAATTCACGATAGACACCATCATGTTTTAATTCTTCTATTTTCTCTTGTAAGAATTGTAAATCATGTATCTTATCCATACTTCCTCCTCTATTCATGCTCAGGGATTAACACAATCTTGCCACTATTACCTGAAGCCATAATTTCCATAGCTTTTTCAACTTCTGTTAGAGGGAATGTATGGGTAACAACTTTAGCTAAATTTAATTTATTAGCTTTAATTAGCCCCTTCATTTGATACCAATTTTCATACATTTTACGGCCAGTTACTCCATAAATGGTAATACCTTTGAAAACAACATCACTTGCTAAATCTATTTCAATCTTTTTATTTGGGATACCTAAGATTGACATTTTACCGCCTAGTTTAATATATTTAAAAGATTGCTCAACCGCAAATTTATTACCTGAAAATTCACCTAGAACATCCACACCTAATCCATCGGTTTCTTCTAAAACTCGCTTGATGACGTCTTCTTCCTTAGGGTTAATAACAACATCAGCGCCTAATTCTTTAGCTAAATTACGACGATACTCATTTATTTCAATTGCGATCACTTTACTAGCCCCTACTGCTTTAGCCACATTAACAGCCATTAAGCCAATAGGACCACAGCCTAAGATTGCAACATTTTTACCAATAATATCAAAATGTAAGATTGTATGAACCGCATTACCTAACGGTTCTTGGATACATAAATATTTTGGATCAACCTCTTTATCATTAACGAAACAATTTTGAGCAGGTAACTTAACATAATTTGCGTAACATCCATCAATATCTACACCGATAATTTTTGTATTTTGACAAATATGTCCTTGCCCTGTCTTACAAAATTCACAATTGTTACAAACGATATGAGTTTCAGCCGAAACAATATCACCTAATTTGACATTCTTAACATTTTTACCTAACTTAACAATCTCTCCTGCTAACTCATGCCCCATTGTTAACGGTAATTGTTTGATGCGATTTTGACTCCACTCATCCCAACTATAAATATGATAGTCAGTCCCACAAACCGAAGTCGCAAGAACCTTTATTAATACCTCGTCGTCCCCAATGTTTTGTGGTATTAATTTTTTACTAATTTTCAAACCTTTTTTAGGTTCGTCTTTAATAACCACGGTCATCTCTTGATTATTCATTTAAAAATCTCCCTTCACTAAATAATTATATTCATTTCCCATCTATAATTATATCATAATTGGAATTTATTGATATAAAATAATCACTGTATTATTTTTTATACAGTGATTATTATTTTATTCATTTAAACCTTTTAATGCTTCTAGTAATGCTTCTGATAATGTAGGATGAGCATGAATCACATTGACAACTTCATTAATATTTAAGCCTTTTTCAATAATTAAAATTGCCTCATGAATGATTGTTGATGCATGAGGGCCTATAATATGGACCCCTATTAATTTATTATGATGACTAATAACCTTAATAAAGCCCTCTGATTCACCCATCGTTAATGCTTTACCATTCGCTCTAAACAAAAACTTATTAACCAAAATGTCAGTAAGTGTAATTTTAGCTTCACTTTCAGTCAAACCAGCAGTTGCAATTTCCGGAAGTGTAAACACACAGGATGGAATAACTTTGAAGTTAGTGTTATTCTCTTTTCCTAAAATATGATCTAAGGCTTTATAACTTTGAAAAGTTGCTACATGAGCGAGCATGGTTTTACCTAATACATCTCCAACCGCGTAGATATTAGGAATCGTGGATTGAAAATTTTCATTAACGACAATCCCTTTTTTATCAACCATAACATTTATTTCTTCTAAGTTGAGATGTTCAAAATTAGCTACTCTACCAGTTGACATTAAAATATATTCACTATCAACTTCGATTTCTTTTCCTTTTTTCGTTTTCGCTTTTATCATTAATTGATTATGATCATCTGAAATTTTCTCAACTAGTGTATCGGTATATATTTCAACACCTTGTTTTTTAAGATAAATTTTCAGTCTCGATGATATATCTTCATCAAATAAAGGTAATATGCGATCCATATATTCGAAGATAACTACTTTAGTTCCAAATTCACTAAAAATCGATGCCATCTCAACGCCAATTACACCACCACCGATAATAACAAGTTTCTTAGGTAATACTTTAAGTTCTAATATTTCTTTGCTTGTTAATACTTTAGAATGATTATAGCCTTCAATTGGAATGATTTTTTCCTTAGAACCAGTCGCTATTATAAAATTATGAGCTTGAATATAAATGTCATTTACTTTAACTGTACAATCATCAACGAACGATGCAGTTCCATAAATAATTTCAACATTTGCTTTTACAAGCATTTGTTTAATATTATTTACTAGTTGATTAACTACTTCACTTTGCCGTTCTAAAACTTTAGAATAATCAAAGTCAAAGCGTAAATTTAATAAACCTAATTCATCACTACTTTTTAATTCTCTTAAGACATGTGCATGATGGTAAAGTGCTTTAGTTGGAATACACCCATGATTTAAACAAGTTCCACCAATTTCTGCTTTCTCAATTAAAGTGACAGATAATCCTGACATTGCCGCTTTTACCGCAACATCGTAACCTCCAGGTCCAGCTCCAATTACGACTAAATCTTTAACAATCATTATTCTTTAGTCCATCTTAAAATTGGGGTTCTAGCAGCAGTTACTTCGTCGAGTCTTCGAACTATTGTGTGATGTGGAGCATGTTTTAAATATTCTGGATCCGTTTTTGCGATTTTCGCTATTTCTTTTAAAGCTTCAACAAATGAATTAAGCATTTCGATGCTTTCAGTTTCAGTAGGTTCAATCATCATGGCTTGATCAACAATTAATGGGAAATAAATGGTTGGAGAATGAAAACCATAATCAAGTAATGCTTTCGCGACATCAAGTGTAGATACACCTGTTGATTTATCTTTTAAACCACTTAAAACAAATTCATGTTTACAAATATTTTCGATAGGTAATAAATAATCGTCTTTAAGCATCTTTTGTAAATAATTGGCGTTAAGTACTGCCATTTCACTAACAAATTTTAAGCCGTCATAACCCATTGTTAAAATATAAGTATATGCCCGCACAAAAATGCTGAAGTTACCATAAAAGTTTCCTAATCGACCAATCGAGTATGGTTTATCATAATTTAATTTATAGCAATCATTTTCTTTGATTACTTCTGGTACAGGTAAGAATTCTACTAAACGGTCACAAACGCCAACTGGACCACTTCCGGGTCCACCTCCACCATGTGGTGTAGAAAAGGTTTTATGTAAATTAAGATGAATAATATCAAAGCCCATGTCACCTGGTCTTGCAATTCCCATAATCGCATTTAAATTAGCCCCATCATAATACAATAAACCACCTGCATCATGAACTAACCTAGTAATCTCTTTGATATCCTTTTCGAATATTCCTAAAGTATTGGGATTAGTTAACATGATACCCGCAATTTCATCATTTAAAGCTGATTTTAAAGCCTCAAGATTCACAGTGCCATCAGGATTAGATTTAATTTCAACAATATCAAATCCAGCAACAGCTGCGCTGGCAGGGTTTGTTCCATGAGCTGAATCTGGACAAATTACTTTAGTTCGTTTTAAATCTCCGCGTAATTCATGATAAGACTTCATAATCATAAGTCCTGTTAATTCACCATGAGCTCCCGCAAATGGACTTAAAGATACTTTAGCCATTCCCGTAATTTCCGCTAAACTTTCACTCAATTGATACATTAAACCAAGTGCACCTTGACTTAAACTTTCATCTTGTAATGGATGTACAGAGGTGAATTTCGCTAGGCTCGCCATATCTTCATTTACTTTAGGATTATACTTCATTGTACATGAACCAAGTGGATAAAAGCCTGTATCGACACCATAATTTTTATTAGATAAATTTACGAAATGTCTAATTACTTCATTTTCACTTACTTCAGGTAAATAACTTTCCGTTTTTCTTTGTAAATGATCAGGAATTAAATCAAAAATATCACAATCATCAACTTCAAGTGGAGGTAATGAGTAACCGACACGATTAGGTATAGATAATTCAAAAATTAATTTATCATAATTTCTCATTTTAAACCTCCTAAGACAGCGACTAACTGATCAATCTCAGCTTTAGTTCGTTTTTCAGTTACACAGAAAAGAATATGATCTTTCAATAATTCATTGTAATCTCCTAAATGAAGACCACACATCATATTTGCTTTTAATAATGCTTCTTTAACTACATCATAACTGACATTTGATTTAACCACAAATTCATTAAAAATAGGTGCTTCATATACTTTAGAGAAATGAGGTAGTGTGCAAATTTTATTTAAAGCATAATTTGCTTTTTTTACATTTTGGATAGCGACTTCTTTCATTCCTTGTTTACCTAATGTAGACATATAAACGGTCGCAGCTAAAGCATTTAATGATTGATTTGAACAAATATTTGAATTAGCCTTTTCACGACGAATATGTTGTTCACGTGCTTGCAGTGTCAAAACAAAAGCTCTTTTACCATCAACATCTTTAGTTTGACCACAAATACGCCCTGGCATTTTTCGCATTAACATTTTATTAGTCGTTAAAAAACCTAAATAAGGACCACCAAAACTGAGTGACATACCTAGTGGTTGACCATCGCCACAAGCAATGTCGGCACCTATTTCACCCGGAGTTTTAATAAGTGGTAAACTGAGTGGATTAACAACCATGACTAATAAACTTTTGTTGTTGTGGATTAAAGTAACAGCTTGTGAATAATCATCAATATTTCCGTAGAAATTCGGATTACTAACAATAAGGGAAGCAACATCTTGATCTAATTTAGTTTCTAAATCAGCTAAATCTAATAGTCCATTTTTTTCATTAATAATGACGATTTCAACATTACGGAAATGTGCATATGTTTGAAGTACCGCAATTGTATGCGGATGTACCAAGCTTGCTACGAGTACTTTATTTTTTTTAGTTTGACTTACAGTCATCATCATTGCTTCAGCACAACTTGTTGCACCATCATACATCGATGCATTACTCACATCATAACCTGTTAAGTCAGTAATCATCGTTTGATATTCAAAAATGTATTGAAGCGTTCCTTGTGCAACCTCAGGTTGATATGGAGTATATGCGGTATAAAATTCATTACGACTTGTAATGTGGTTTACCGTTGATGGAATGTAATGATCATAACTACCTGCTCCTAAAAAGCAAATCAAATCATCAGTTCCATAATTTACACTACCAAGTTCACGAATTATTTTAGTTACTTCTAATTCACTAAGACTTCTAGTTAAATTATAATTTCTTTTTAATTTAACTTCTTCTGGTATTTCTTTAAATAAGTCGCTTACATGAGAAATACCGATTTTTTCAAGCATTTCTTTTATGTTTGACTCAGTATGAGGAATATATTTATGATTCATATCAAACCCTCACTTTATTGTTTTTCACAAAATTTTTGATATTCTTCGCTATTCATTAATTTATCTAATTCATTTAAATCATCTAATTCTAGTTTAACAATCCAGTTTTCATATGGATTTTGATTTAATAATTGAGGTTCCACTTCTAAAATAATGTTAGCTTCTACTATAACACCTGATACTGGTGTATACACATCTGAAGCAGCCTTAACTGACTCAACAACACTAAAACTGTCATCTACAGTCAATTCATCATCAACTTCAGGTAATTCAACAAATACGATATCACCTAAAGAATGTTGGGCATAATCAGTAATACCGATATATGCATATTCCCCTTCTACTCTTACCCATTCATGTTCTTTTGAGTAATATAAACCTTGTACAACTTTCATATTATCCTCCATTATTTTTTATATTTTTTATCCATAAATTTTTTATTGATAACTTCTGCTTCATAAACTTTATTTCTGATTCCAACTAATACTTTTTCTCCAATATTAGTATAATTAGTTTCGACTATTGCTAGAGCTACCGCAAATTCATAATCTGGTAATAAATACCCTGTTGTAATATTACCAATTTCTTGATGATCTTGATTATAAACTGGATAACCATGACGAAGTATCCCTTTACTTAATAATTTTATACCTACTAATTTACGTTTTAATCCCGCTTCTTTTTGTTTTACGAGTGCGGCTTTTCCAATAAAATCTGTATCTAATTTTACGAAATATCCTAGTGATGCTTCAAGCGGTGTTATTTTATCACTTATTTCATCACCATATAAAGGTAAACTAGCTTCAAATCGTAATGTATCACGTGCTCCTAATGCGATCGGTTTTACTCCTAAATTAATGAATTTTTGCCATAAATTAATAATATCTTTAGGTTCACCATAAATTTCAAATCCATCTTCACCTGTATAACCCGTTCTTGAAACGATAAAATGTGATCCATTCATTTCTAATTCAGTAAAAAAGAAAAACTTAATTTGTGTTAAATCATAATTAGTTAATGTTTGAACGATTTTTTCAGCGTTTGGTCCTTGAACTGCTACCTGACCATAAGAATCTGATAAATTCGTAGTTTTTACCCTATACTCCCCTATATGACGAACTACCCACTCAAAATCTTTATCCGCATTTGATGCATTCACTACTAATAAGATTTTGAATTCATCGTACCGGTAGACAAGTAAATCATCAACTACACCACCATCTTCATAACACATTAATGTATACTGTACTTGCTGATTCACTAATTTACTAACATCATTTGTGACTAGATTTTGTACAAAAGCTAAAGCATCGGACCCTTCAATTAATATTTCACCCATATGTGAAACATCAAAAATTCCTACATCATTTCGAACTGAAAGATGTTCATCAGTTATCCCACTATATTGGATTGGCATTTCCCATCCTGCAAAGTCAACCATTTTCGCACCTAATTTTAGGTGTTCTTCATATAGTGGTGTTCTTTTTATTCCCAAAAAAAATCCCTCCTTAAATATCAATCTCAATTAAATTTTACTATATTTAAGATTAAAATCAACTAAAATTAGGTAAAAATAAATATTTACATTCATTTATAGTATAAAAATAGTCAATATATAACTTCTTAATGCAAAAAAAAAGAAAAACAGTAACCTAAATTACTGTTTCCTCAATTTTAGCATGAATAAGATCTTTTACATCTTTAAAGTTAGGTTTATAATCATAAACACTAGATAAATAAACAAAAGCTTTTTTGTGATTGCCACTTAAATACAATGCTTTACCATAAGCATATTTATAGGAAGCAATATTATCATCCATCGTTTTACTTTTTACTGGTAATTTTTCATACCAAAGAATTGCTTTATTTAAATCACCTAATCCTAAAAAACAATCGCCTAATAATTTGTATTTAGCGAATTTAATTTCTTCTTCTTCAGAATAAACATGTTCTATAGCGTTTATCCCTTCTTGATATTTACCTGTTTCAGTTAAACTTACTCCTTCGATAAAATAAATCACTTCAAAGAGATCATTTTCTTTCTTATATTCATCAATAAAAGTTAATGCTTCTGCGTATTTTTCCATTCTAAATGCGGTGAATATCATTAACAACAAGGCCTTTTTATTTTTAGGTAACGTTTCTAAACATCGATCTAAAAGATAATAACACTTTTCAAAATAACCTTGATCAAAATATTTTATCGAGCGGTTTAAATCATTAATAAAATTATTACGTTTTGAAACAAAAATATGAAATAAAGTAACTAAGATTAATAGTCCTAATATTATACCAAATAATAATTCAGTTTTAATAAAATAAATGACAGCACTGATCACAACGAAACTAAAGTAAAGATATAAAAGATAATCCCTCGTTTTACTACCCATATATAATAAAATTTCTTCTTCTTCAGTCGGTATAGCTTCATAATCAGTTTCAGGATTAATAAGTTGTTCAACTGCTTCATCGGCGTTCGTTTGATTTATATCTTTTACTATTTCAGTTATATTTTTATCTTTATTATTATCCTTTTTCTTTTTCTTACCAAAAAATTTAGAATAATAAACGCCATCTTTACCAATTGTAATCCGAGTTCCTTCATTATTTTTACTGATTCGAAAACCTTTAAATCCAGTACTAAAACCAATTCCACCGTCTTTACTAAGATTAATTCGCGTATTCTTAGATAAACGGAAACTCTTTTTAAAACTAACTCCCATAATTTACCTCACAATGTTTTTCTTTTATTATACAATAATTGTTAGTATTTGCCAATATTTTATAGTAATACTTTTTCTTATAAACGAGCCAGTAAAGATAGACTTAAGAAAAACTCATGAAGATAATGATCAAGGTACTTAGATTTATCACTTATTATCTAAATCACCTAACCATTTAATCAAATCTTGATTATAATCGGGAAACAAAAATATTTTCAGGATTTTCTGATGATATAAATGATTTAAAATGATTAATTTTCCTTTGCCAGGATCTAATTCATTAACTTTTTCAACAAATGTTTGTGAATTCGCTACCTCTACAAGAGGATCTTTAGCATCATGAATACATAAAATTTGTTTTAAATGAGGAGATAACAAATGGGTGTATGGGTCAGCACTTTCTTTATTGGCTAAGGTGACTACATAATTTTTAATCACATTAACTAATTTTTTATTTTTACATTCAAAAAAGTTAATTGGACCACTGATACTGACCACTCCTGATATTAACTCTTTACTCAAACCATATTGTTCTAAGTAATTACTATAAGCCAATAAACAAACAATTTGAGCTCCAGAGGAGTATCCCATAAAAATAAATTGCTTTTCTATGTTATTTTTTTTCGCTACTTTTAATGTTTCTTTAATAGCGTTAATAATATCTTCTATTTGTGTAGGAAATGTATATTTAGGAACATAACGATGGCTCGCAACAATTGAAACATAACCAAAAATCGCTAAAAAACTACCAATATATTTAAAGATAAAAATAAAAGTTGATGTCCAACCAGTGCCATTAATAAAGAAAATGATTTTATTTTTAGTGATTTTTTTTGGCATATAAAATAATATATATTGCTTATTATTTCTACCATAAAAATACTTTTTTATGTCAACATTTCGCTTAAATTTTAAATGTTGAAACATTAGTTTTAATACTATAAATGGGTAATTAACCATGTCGATGATACGATACTTAAGCATAAAATTCACCTTTTCTATATTTAATTATATACATATTATAAGGAATTTTACATATTTAATAAGCAAATCAATAGTCTTATATATTATTTTTTAGTAAACTATTTATGTAAACACATGGTTTCTAAAAAAATTACGATAATATAAAAGAATGATATAAGGAGTGAAAAAAATGGAATTAGGATTAATCGGATTAGGAAAAATGGGTTATAATCTCGCACTAAATTTACGTGATCATAATCATAAAGTAATAGCTTTTAATCGATCAAGCGATAAAATTGATCAAGCAGTAAAGGATGGGTTAACTGGAGTGTATAGTTTAACTGAGTTAGTTAATAAATTAAGTAAACCCAGAGTAATATGGATTATGGTTCCAGCAGGAAACCCAGTTGATGAAGTGATTGATAGTTTAGTACCATTACTAGATGAATCTGATATCATCATAGATGGTGGAAATTCAAATTATAAAGATACTTTAAGACGATTAGATGCATTAAAAGCTAAAAACCTTAGATTTGTCGATGTCGGAACAAGTGGCGGGATTGAAGGGGCAAGAAACGGAGCTTGTATGTTAATAGGCACAGATGATGCGACTTTTAACTACATAGAACCCATTTTTAAAGATTCTTGTGTTGTAAATGGTTATTTACACACTGGTCGAAATGGCTCAGGTCATTATGTGAAAATGGTACATAATGGAATTGAATATGGTATGCTTCAATCGATCGCTGAAGGTTTTGAAATATTTGAGAAGAGTCAATTTGATTTAGATTTTGAAAAAATCGCTAAAGTATTTAACAATGGTTCTGTTATACGTGGTTGGTTAATGGAATTAATGGAAAGAGCCTTTTCAAAGGATCCACACTTAGATGAAATAAAAGGTAAGATAAACTCATCTGGAGAAGGGTTATGGACAATTCAAGAAGCATTAGAACTCGGCGTTCCTGCTCATGTTATAACAAGTTCAATGTTTGTTCGTTTTAGATCCCTTCAGGATGATACATTTTCAGGAAAAGTGGTGGCTGCGCTTCGTAATGAATTTGGCGGTCACGCTGTTGAGAAAAAGTAATGAAAAAGGTGATAATATGAATGGAAATTCATGTACTTTAGTCATTTTTGGCGGAACAGGTGACCTTACCCATCGTAAATTAATACCCGCGCTTTATAATTTAGAGCACGATTCAAATCTTTCCGAAAATTTTGCGGTTGTCACAATCGGGCGCCGAGATTATACTGATCAAGAATATCGTGAAGAATTGAAACAATCAACTAAAAGTTTTTCAAGATTTTCTTTAAATGAAAGCACTTGGGAAAAATTACAGAATCGTCTATACTATAAAAAATTAGATTTTACAAATAAAGATAATTATTGTGAACTAAATAATTATTTACTTACAATAGACAATTTACATCAAACAGGAAGCAATCGAATTTATTATTTAGCTGTTGCACCTGAATATTTCGCTAATATTGTAGATAGCCTTCGTAGTGACTGTATGAAAGTACCTCATGCCTTTGAACGTGTTGTCATTGAAAAACCATTTGGTCGTGATTTAGAGTCCGCGACATTTTTAAACAATAAAATCGTCAATGCATTTACTGAAGCTAATACTTATCGAATTGACCATTATTTGGGTAAAGAAATGCTACAGAATATCATGGTGATTCGATTTGCGAATATTTTCTTTGAACCATTATGGAACAATAAATATATTGAACAAGTACAAATTTCTTCCAATGAAACAATAGGTGTTGAAACACGTGGAGAATATTATGAGAAGTCTGGCGCAATTCGCGATATGCTTCAAAGTCATATGTTTCAGTTATTAAGTTTAATAACAATGGAAAAGCCTAATGACTTATCACCTACATCCATTCGAGATGAAAAAGTAAAAGTCCTAAAGGAATTAAAAAATAAAAACGTTGTGAGAGGTCAATATGAAGGATACCGGCAGGAAAAAAGGGTGGCTGATGATTCGAATACAGAAACTTTTGTAGCTTTAAAAGTTGAAGTTGACAATCAAAGATGGAAAGGTGTTCCATTTTATATCAGAACAGGTAAAAAAATGCCTAAAAAATCAACTGAAATTGTTATTAAATTTAATAAGAGTGATAACTTACTTTATGATTCCACTCATCTATCAGATAATCTACTCGTTATAAAGGTTCAACCCATGGAAGGAGTATTTTTCCAATTTAATGCGAAAAAGCCTGGGACACAACACAAAATTATTCCGGTTCAAATGGATTTTTGTCAAAATTGTCAAGTTGGGATTAATTCACCTGAAGCTTATGAAAGATTACTATTTGATGTCATGCGTGGAGACCAAACATTATTTGCCCGTTGGGATGAAGTTGAATATTCATGGAAATTTGTCGATCATATTATTGAGAAATGGATTAAAGAAGAACCACATTTTCCTAACTATAAAACAGGCACTTGGGGACCTATCGAAGCTGATGAATTACTTACTGAAGACAATCACGAGTGGATTAATTTAGAAGGAGATTTATAATGAAGATTTATGATGTATCAATGAATATTAATGAAAATATGATGGTTTATGGTAACTATCAAGCTAAAAAACCAAAATATATCGTTAGAGCTGATCATTCTAATTCAAGTCATTATGAAACGAGTATTACCCTTGATATGCATTCAGGCACACATATCGATGCACCACTTCATATGATTAAAGATGGGCAAACGATAGAGGCATATAAACTTGAGGACTTCATTACACCCTGTATTGTACTTGATCTAACAAATGTATTAGACAGAATAACAAAAGCTGATCTTATCAATAAAGACATTCACAAAGGTGATTTTCTATTATTAAAAACAAAAAATTCTTATACCAATGAATTTAGTAAAGACTTCATTTTTGTTGAAAAGAGTGCTGCAGAATACCTTGTCGAAAAAGGTATAAAGGGTGTTGGAACTGATGGCTTAGGAATTGAGCGTAGTCAACCAGATCACGAAACACATATCTCTTTACTTTCAAAAGGCATCATCATCATTGAAGGATTAAGATTAAAAGATATTCATGAAGGTGAATACATTTTAAATGCCTTACCACTTAAAATAGACAATGTTGAAGCATCTCCAATAAGGGCAATATTAATCGAAAAATAAAGAAAAAAGGTCCTTAGGAAAATTCTTAAGTACCTTTTCACATTTCTATATATATGATTAATTTTATTATATAATTAAAATGTCCTTTTAGTTTCAGTATTAGGATATGCTTTATATTATTTGTAGTATTACTACTACTTTCAATGATAGTTGACTAATTTACATCACTGTTTATTTGGAAATTAGAACAACACTTGTTAGAAGATTAATTTGAATAATGCCAACATGCTTGACAAATTTCGTCTTATACTATAAGGTAATATGTAAAGGGAGGTAATTATATGGAAGTGACTGTACAAACAAATGAATCCTATTTTGATGGTGGATTGTTAGGTTTAATTGGTATAAGTTTATTAGGAATTCTAATAACATTGATTACTCTGGGAATTTGTTTACCATGGGCTATATGTATTAAAGAAAATTGGTTAACAAAGCATACTGTAGTAAATGGTAGAAGATTAAGTTTTGACGGAACCGCTATCGGACTATTTGGTACTTGGATTAAAATTTTGCTTTTAGTGATAGTAACTATTGGAATATATAGTTTTTGGGCAAATTTAGCAATCAAAAAATGGGTTGTAAAACATACTCATTTCGCTGAATAGTTTTTATAGTATTTCAATTGAAATGCAAAGAGTGGAAATATTTATTAAAATATTTCCACTCTTTTTTATTATTTACTAGACTTAATCATTAAATCACACATTTTATTTGAAAATGCGATTGGATCATCTAGTGTAAATCCTTCTATTAATAATGCTTGTGAATATAATAAACCTGCATAGTCTTTAACAGAATCTTTATCTCTTTCATACAAGTTTTCAAGTGCAATAAATAAGTTATGTTTAGGGTTTATTTCAAGTACTTTTTGAGCTTTCATCGCATTATTGCCACCTGGCATAGCGGCTAAAACTCTTTCCATTTCAAATGAAATACCTTCTTTACTTACTAAACAAACTGCACTATCTTTTAATCTTGATGATAATTTAACTTCACTCACTTTATCTTTTAAGTTCTCTTGAATAAATTGTAAAAGATCTTTATGTTCTTTTGCTTTATCTTCAAGTTCTTTTTTCTCTTCTTTTGATTGTAAGTCTAAATCACCTTGTGAAATGGATTTGAATTTTTTACCTTCGTAATCCATTAGGACACCAATCGCAAATTCATCAATATCATCAGTAAAATATAAAACTTCAAATTCTTTATCTTTTAATAACTCCATTTGTGGTAATTTATCAATTTGTTCAATTGAGTTTCCTGAAGCATAATAAATAAATTCTTGATTTTCTTTCATTCTTGAAACATACTCTTTAAGTGTTGTATATTCTTTAGAATGAGATGATATAAATAATACCAAATCTTTTAATAAATCTTTTTTAGCACCATATTGGTCATATAAACCATATTTTAAGTTAACACCATATGTTTTGAAAAATTCAACATATTTTTCTCTTTCATTAGCTAACATTCTTTCAAGTTCATTTTTAATTTTTTTCTCTAAATTAGAAGCTATTTTTGAAAGTTGTTTGTTATGTTGTAAAATTTCTCGAGAAATGTTTAACGATAAATCAGGTGAATCAACTAATCCTTTAATAAAACGTAAGTAATCAGGTACTAATTCTTTACATTTATCTTGTATAAACACGCCTTTAGAATATAATTGTAAACCTTTTTCATACTTGTCAGAATATAAATCATAAGGTGCTTTAGTTGGTATAAAAATTAACGCATTATAATTTAAAGTTCCTTCAACATTTGTATGAATGACTTTTATTGGATTTTCAAAATCATGATATTGATGTTTATAAAATTCATTTAATTCTTCATCAGTAATTTCACTTTTACTTTTTTTCCAAATTGGAACCATTGAATTTATAGTTTCATTTTCAACTACAGTTTCGTATTGATCTTCTTTTCCTTCAACAGGTACCTCTTTTGAAGAATCCATCATAATGGGATATCTTACATAATCAGAATATTTTTTTACAAGTGACTTAATTTCATATTCATCTAAATATTGACTAATAGCTTCATCTTCTTCTTCATCATCACGTAAATAAAGAATTACTTCTGTTCCATGGTCAACCTTGTTGCTTTTTTCAATATTGTATGTGCTTTCTCCTGTAGATTCCCATATATAACCACTTTCAGAAAAAGGAGACTTTGAATTCACGACAACTTTAGAAGCAACCATGAAAGCTGAATAAAAACCAACACCAAATTGTCCTATGATATCTACCGTATTTTGACTGTTTTCTTTTAATTTTTCAATAAAAGCTTTTGAACCAGATTTAGCGATTGTTCCTAAATTTTCAACCAAATCTTCTTCAGTCATACCAATACCATTATCTTTAATAGTAATTGTTTTTTGATCTTTGTTTAATATTAATTCAATTTTTAATTCAACATCTTTAGATAATCTTTCATCAGTTAACGCTAAATAATTATATTTGTCTAAAGCGTCTGATGCATTTGATATTAACTCTCGTAAAAAGATTTCTTTGTGAGTATAAATTGAATTGATCATTAAATTTAATAATTGTTTCGATTCTGTTTTAAATTCTCTTACATTACTCATCTTTTTTTCCTCCTACATTTTTTTGTTACAAAAATTATAATATGAAATTTTCTAATATTTGTCAAGTGTTATGCTCAATAATATGATTAACAATATAAAAATTTTACATAACTAGGTAAGTTAGCATCGCTAGCTGCACAAACCGTAGCCCCACCCATTGAAATACCAAAAGAATGATTTCTACTTCTTTTCCATTCATACTGATGATTAAATCAATCCATTTTAACAAATCACTTTGATCATGATATGAAAGCCCGTTATAATGTCCTTCGCTACTCCCATGTCCTCTTAAATCAGATAATAAAACAATTTCGCAAAATTAACCATGTCACTTCCTTTTTCATTATATCCATGGACTAGAATTGCCGTTTTATTAAATTCATGATTAATGTACTCTGCATTTAATTTTAAATTATCAAATGAATTCAGATTTAATTGTATTTTTCAATTCATTTTAACGAGAATTAATAGAAATAGTTACCTAAAATAAAAAACAAACAATTATTAAGATCAAGGTAACCTAAATAACTATCAATATATCACCTCTAATAACATTATTTACAATATAATGAATTAAAATAAGCTATTATTGATTTAAATTTAATAAATTTATAAGTTACACTTTCTGAGTAATTCAATTACCTCTTCAGCAGTACCTTTAGTTAGTGCTTCATTCGCTATTTTATGTAATTCTGTTTTATTTAAATTCGAAATTTGAAGTCTTGAAGGTAAAATACTTGCCGCATTCATACTGAATTCATCTAATCCCAACCCAATCAAGACTGGAATAGCTAAATGGTCTCCAGCCATTTCACCACACATACTCACCCATTTGTTTTCTTTATGAGCAGAATCGACTACGTGTTTTATTAAACGTAATAAAGATGGATTAAATGGTTGATTTAAATAGGAAACATTTTCATTCATTCTGTCAGCAGCGAAAGTATATTGAATTAAATCATTCGTCCCAATACTGAAAAAATCAACGTGTTTCGCAAAGACATCAGCTAGCAATGCAGCTGCGGGTACTTCAACCATCATCCCAATTTCAATATGATCACTAATTTGATATCCTTCATTGATTAGTTCTTCTTTGGTTAATAATAAGAATTGTTTAGAGACGATAAATTCAGTTAGAGTCGCGATCATGGGAAACATTACTTTTAAATTTCCATGTACACTTGCTCTTAGAATCGCTCTTAATTGTGTTTTAAATAAATTAATACGATCTAAACACATTCTGATCGCGCGATATCCTAAAAAAGGATTTGCTTCATGAGGTAATTTTAAATAAGATAATTCTTTATCCCCACCAATATCAAGAGTTCTTATTATAACTGGTCGATTTTCCATCGATTCTAAAACTTTTTTATACGCAGAGTATTGTTCTTCTTCATTAGGTAGTTCAAACCTGTCCATATAAATAAATTCTGTTCTAAATAAACCAATGGATTCTGCCCCATTATTTAGTACTTTTTGAATATCATCTAAACTACCAATATTGGCACCTAACTTTACTTCAAAGTGATCTAATGTTTTTGTCTTTAAATCTTTAAGTCTTAATAGTTCTAGATTTTCTTTTTCATATTTTATTTTATTACTTTTATACTCTTCAATTAATTCATCACTTGGATTGATATATACCGCTCCATTTATTCCATCTAAAATGATAAAATCACCAGATTTTACTAGGTTAGTGATATTTTGAGTACCAACTATACAGGGGATCTCTAAACTTCTTGCCATGATTACTGAATGTGAAGTTTTACCTCCAATATCGGTTATAAAGCCTTTTACATACATTTTATCTAACTGTGCAGTATCTGAAGGTGTTAAATCATGAGCTATGATAATCACTTCAGAATCTAGATTTATAGATTCATTTAAGTTTACATTTAATAATTTAGATAAGAGTCGAGTAAAAACATCTTCAATATCACTGATTCGTTCTTTCATGTATTCATTGTCCATGTTTTTAAATAAATTGATATAGAGTTGAATGACTGTTTTAAATGCATATTCTACGTTTACTTTATTAATTTCAATTAAAGTAAATACTTGAGCAATCATATCCGGGTCTTCAATGATCAGTAAATGTGAGTCAAAAATAATAGCTTCTTCTAAATTTTTACTTAATTTGTTTTTTATATTCAGTATCTCTTCTTTAGTAGCTTCAATTGCTTGAATAAAGCGTTGTTTTTCTTTTTCAACATTATTCATTTTTCTTTGCAAAACATTTATTGCATCTTTTTCTAAAATGTAAGCTTTCGCAAAAGCAATTCCCTTACTGCCAATTTCACCTTTAATCATAGTAATCCTCATTCCATATCTCAATTTTAATATTATATAATCAACTATTAATTAGTATAGTATTATTATATATGAATGACATATTAAATCATAGATAAATCATAAAAAACACTCCTATATTTAAAAATATAGGAGTGTAACTATTTTTAATTATTCATGAGAACTTGTATTAACGATTGGTTGTGCATCTCGATTACCACATAATACTACTAAAAGATTACTTACCAAAGTAGCTTTACGTTCATCATCAAGTGAAACAATATTATTTTCCTTCAATTTAGCTAATGCCATTTCTACCATTCCAACAGCACCCTCCACGATCTTTTGTCTTGCATCAACAATTGCGCTCGCTTGTTGTCTTTGAAGCATTACTGCCGCAATTTCAGGTGCATAAGCTAGATGGGTAATTCTCGCTTCGACTATTTCAAGACCTGCAATTTCAACTTTGGATTGTATTTCTGTTTTAAGTTTATCCGCTACTTCTTGACTACTACCACGAAGTGATTTTTCATTATCTTCATTAGAACCATCTGAAATATCATATGGATATAGTCTTACGATATTACGAAGAGCTGAATCGCATTGGATTGATAAAAATTCAGTGTAATTATCAACATTAAAGACTGCTTTTGCGGTGTTTACAACTCGCCATATGACTACAATACCTATTATAATAGGATTTCCTAATTGATCATTTACTTTTTGTTTATCGTTATTGAGAGTCATCGCTTTTAACGATATTTTTTTACTTCTCATGATCAATGGTTGAGTACCTTGAGGTAAATTTTTAGACATAGCTGTTATGTCTGCGATTGTTCCAGTAGTTGTATTAGTTGTAGAAGGATTAATTGCGGTACAAAAAGGATTCACAAAAAAGAAACCTTCACCTTTTAAAGTACCATGATATTTACCAAAAAGTGTTAAGACAAGCGCTTCATTCGGTTTTAATATCTTTAATCCGATAAATAGAATCGGTCCAACAATTAAAAAATAAAGAAAGCATATAAAATCCAAAAAGATATTGACATCACTATCGGATAGCAATGTGATGCCACCCACAAATCCAACAATTGAAGCAATCATTAACAAAATATTAAGTAAAAGTATAAACATTCCATTTTTTGCTTTTAATTCTTTTTCTTCAATGACCTTTTTTTCACTCATATAAAACCACTCCTTCATTTTTATACTAAACTAGTCTAAATCTTTTGTCAATACAAAGAATGAAGTATATAATATACAACATGAAATTATTAGATTTCATTATAATTTAATATAACCATTTCTAACTGCGTCTTCAAATAATGCGATTTCTTCGTCAGAAAAATCTTCTTTAAGTGCGATTTCTTCAATTTTATAACCAATATTATTTATTGATTTAATAACGATCTCAGAATTGACATCATTCTGAAAGGTTAAAACACTGGTATTCATATCAATATCAAAATTTTTAAAACCTAGTCTTTCAAGTTCAGATGTTATTTTCCAATTACATGCTGAGCACATCATTGTTAATTCAAATTTTCTCATTTAAATCTCCTAAAATTCAATATTTTTTATAGCAATTAATCGATAAATTCATTATATACCTTAATACGACTAGATTAACAGTATTGTTTCATCAGTATTTTACTATATAATATATTTGTTAATCCTATAATATCATAAAAATGTGAAGATTTTATGTACAAACTTGATTAATGTTGGGTTATAATTAAAATAATGAA
Source organism: Haloplasmataceae bacterium (assembly GCA_029240795.1). Classification (GTDB taxonomy): domain Bacteria; phylum Bacillota_I; class Bacilli_A; order Haloplasmatales; family Haloplasmataceae; genus JARDZP01. The sequence continues at coordinate 31,836 of JARDZP010000007.1, forward strand.
TTTATAAATTTTTTGGAGGTTAATTTTGCGAAGTAATCAAAAGAATTATCTAGCGATCAGTCAGGCGTTACTTGCGGCTGCATTATTTGGAATGAGTGCACCTTTTTCAAAACTTCTATTAACTCATTTATCTCCTTATTTATTATCTAGTATGTTATATCTAGGGGCTGGATTTGGGATGTTATTGATTGACGGATCAAAAAGAATTATGAAAATCAATCAAAAAGAAGCAAATCTAACTAAAAATGAACTTAAATACATTATTGGAATGATTTTATTAGATATAGCCGCTCCAATATTGCTTCTTCTCGGACTATCTACAACTAATGCTGCTACAACTTCATTATTAAATAATTTTGAAATTGTCGCCACATCCATAATTGCGCTCATTGTCTTTAAAGAAGCTATTGGAAAACGAATCTGGATTTCGATTTCATTGATTATACTTTCAAGTATCCTACTTTCCATAAGTGACATAAAACATTTTTCGATTTCAACAGGAGCCATATTCATTATATTAGCTGCAAGTTGTTGGGGTATAGAAAATAATTGTACTAGAAAATTATCAATCAAAAGTCCGCTACAAATTGTTATTATTAAAGGGCTAGGATCAGGATTTGGTGCACTTATGATCGCAATAGCTATTCAAGAACTTAATTATACACTTTCTTCAATCCTTTTAGCACTATTGCTTGGTTTTTTCGCTTATGGATTGAGTATCTTTTTTTATGTAACCGCACAAAGAAGTTTAGGTGCAGCTCGCACGAGTACCTATTATGCTGTTGCACCATTTATTGGAGTTTTTATTTCATTGGTTATTTTTTCTGACTCAATTAAATTAAATTTTATCATTGCTGTTTTAATAATGGTTATGGGTACATACTTTGCTGTAATCGAGAGACATAACCATAAACATCGACACTTCCATTTAGAACACGTTCATAAGCATAATCATCATGATGGTCATCATAATCATACTCATCTAGATAAGGTTGTGGGAGAGCATACTCATATTCATATCCATGAGGAATTAGAACATTCACACGAACATACACCTGATATTCACCACAATCATGAACATCAGTAATAATATTTTGACTGTGCATGCCATAGTTCACTATATAATCCATTCGTTTCTTTAATAAGCGTATCATGATTACCCACTTGAATAATTTGACCATGATCAAAAACGATAATATTATCACAGAATCGACAACTTGACATTCGGTGTGAAATATAAATCGATGTTTTATTTGACACGAGATGATCAAATCTGGAATAAATTTCATACTCAGAAACTGGGTCTAATGCACTAGTAGGCTCATCTAAAACAACTAGTGGTGCGTCTTTATATAAAGCTCTCGCAATCGCTATTTTTTGAGCTTCCCCGCCCGAAATTTCAACACCATCTTCTTCGTTTTGATAAATGGTCGTTTGTAATCCATCTTTCATTTTTTGTATTCTATTCTCTACTCCTGCTTGTTTTAAAAATTCCCATACTAAATTTTCATCATAGTTAATTTCAGTTGCAACATTTTGACCAATGCTAAAAGAAAATAGTTTAAAATCTTGAAATACTACACTAAAAATATTTAAATATTCTTTATAATCATACTTTATAATATTTATTCCATTAAGTAGTATTTCACCTTCAGTTGGATCATAAAGTCTACACAATAACTTAATAAATGTCGTCTTGCCAGCACCATTTCGACCTACAATTGCCATTTTCCTGCCCACATTTAACTTGATGTTAATTTTATTTAAAATCATTTCTTCACTATTTGGATAATGAAATGACACGTCTTTAAACTCTATTTCGTAATTATAATCATCTCTTTTTTCAATGGGTAGATTCCCTTCATATTTTTTATTTTCTAAGTTTAAGAAAATGGTGTAATTTCTTAAATATTGTCTTTGTAAATCTAAATCAATCCATGTATAGATAATCGCAGTTAATGATTTATGAAACAACGTGAGCGAGCTAACAAATTTTAACACACTCCCGACAGTTATGATGCCAAGTATTGCCCTAATCCCAACAAAAGCATAAGTAATAAAGATGATGATTTGATTTATTATTTCTGTATATCCACTATATTTACCAACGATTTTAGCTAAATTACGCATTCCTTTTGTAGCTTCATTATTTGCGATATTCATCTCATCTTCTATCATATCACTCATTTTATAAAGTCTAATGTCTTTACCAAAATTATAATTCATCGCAAGTTGCATGAAATAGTTAAACTTACGGTTATTATCAACATTTTTTTCAAAAAACTGATACGATTCAACACTGATTTTACTCATAAATTTAGAGTTAATAAATAATGAACCAAATAATAATAAAAATAATAAGAGGGTTAATATGGGTGAATTAAATATTTTTACGATTAGGCTATGATTTGTGAGTGGAGTAACCACAAAAAGCCCTGCAAGCAAAATAATAGCGTAAACTAAAGAGACGAATTGATTTATTAAGTTTGATATAGTCGAACAAAATGAAGTAATTCCGCCATGTGAATTTGAACCTTCTTCTGCTTTATGTAATAACTCTAAATTTTCTTTTTTCTCTAATAGTTCATAATCTAATGTCAATGCTTTATTTGCGATTTTTGCACGAATAGTACCATTTATATATTCACTTTTAATATTTACAATACGATTAAATAATGCACTTAATAAACCAATAATCATATTTAATATTGCCATAATATAGACATATTTAAGGATCAAATCCTTACTATATCCTAATAATAATCCATCAAGGATTTTATAACTATAAATAATATTAATAAATGGCAAAGTGGCTTTTAAACTACTATTAAATACTGTAAATGGTAAAAATGATTTAGAAATAGAGAATATCATTTTTAATATCAAAATTGTATCTTTAAATAAAGAATTAATTTTACTCATGACGATCCTCCTTCAAATCTTCTTTATAGTAGTGACTTTGAATTTCAAACATATTAGCATATTTACCATTCAATGTCATTAATTCATGGTGTGTACCATCTTCGATAATTTGACCATTTTCTAAAAATAAAATTCGGTCACAAAATTTAGTACTTGATAAACGGTGAGAAATAAAAAGTGATGTCTTGTCTTTCGTTAAATCGTTATATTTTTCATACAATTCAGACTCTGCGATTGGATCTAACGCTGCGGTTGGTTCATCTAGAATCATAATTGGTGCATCTTTATATAAACTTCTCGCAAGCATTAATTTTTGCATTTCCCCTCCTGATAGTAAGATCCCATCTTTATCTATATATTGAGTTAAATTGGTTTTGTCTTTGTTTTTTAATGATAGTACTTTATCTTTTAAACCTGCTAGTTCTAAACTCTGATATAGCTTGTCGTAATCAATATTGGCTTCTTTTGTAACGGAAACATTTTTAGCGATATTAAAAGCGAGAACCTCAACATCTTGAAATACGGCACCAATAAGAGAGTAATATTCATCGATGTTATAATCTTCGATTCGTTTTCCGCTTACAAGAATCTCACCTACAGTAGGATAGTACATCCCTGTAATAAGCTTTACTATCGTCGTTTTACCAGCACCATTATTTCCTACTAATGCAACTTTACTTCCTTTTTTAATTTTAAAACTTAATTGAGTGAGTGTATCACTTTCGGCTCCTGGATAACGGAACGAAACATTCTTAAATTCAATTTCAAGTGGAAATGTTTCAGGAAGTTTAGAACCTTCTTTATGATTAAATACTTCGTCAATTTCCATATAATGACGAAAATCATTTACACCTAAGTTAGCTCTTTTTAAATTAGAAAACGCAGTAACTGCACTATTTAACCAAGTTGAAAATCCACTTATAATTCCAACATATAATGTAAATGTTGTAATGCTTATTGACTTATCTAGGACTAAATTAATTAAGATTATGTAAGCAATAATATCACGAATTAAAAGTAATAGACTATCTGAAACAAATGGTAAAAAATATCTATATTCTATTTTTCTACTCCAATTAACACGTTTCTTAATTAAACCATGAAATATTTTATAAAACCAATCTTCCATTTTATAGATTCTTACGTCTTTGCCATTTATTAATGAAGTCGAACTTTCATACAAATAATTAATTTGTCGATCTACTTTCGCATAATCTTTTTTATGTTTTTCTTCATACTTTTGCGCGTACATATTTAATAAATAATTTAGAATTGACATGACGATTAATATTATAATGATGAGATAATTTAGTGACGATATTAACACACTATATATGATTAATCCAACAAAATTAATTATTAATACAGGAGTATTCTTTAACATTAATTCAATCCCTACCCAGTTCGAACTAAATGACATGATTGCTTTTTGAATATCTATTTGTTTGGCTTGAGGTTCGACATTAACATAATCAGTTGTCATTAATTTTGCACTCATAGCAAGGTAAAATTCCTTAATTCTTACAAAAATATTCTCAAATTCATTTCTTCTAGAAAGGTATTGATTGGTAAATAACATAAATCCATAAACTAAAGATACTACTCCTATCACAATTAAAAAATACTTTATACCATAACCTTCAGTGATGAAACCTATCGCAATTGAGGGAATAATCGTCGCAATGATCGGAATTAAGATGGATAGCATTATTTGAGATGGAATGGTATATTTTAATTTTTTATTAAAAAGAAATGCCAATTGATAAATATATTTTATATTTTTCATTAATGAATACTTCATATTTCTCTCTCCTTCGCTTTATTTTATATTATATTATAATTAAATTACTAGGTATTAAAAAGTGCACGAATTGCTAAAAATCGTGCACGAGTGGTTTATAGAGGTAACATGATTTCTGTCACAAAAACGCCTGGTTCATTTTTTCGATTCATGTAACCCCCATATTTTCTAACCACTTTATCAATTCGTTTTAGGCCATGACCATGGTTACCTCGCTTATTTGTGATGTACTCTTCATCTAATTTTCGTATTATTTCTTTAGTAGAATTAGTTACTGATATATATAATTGTTTCTTAAAGATGCCTATATAAACGCGAATAAATTTTTTTTCGTCTAAACTCATCACTTCACAAGATTCAATCGCATTATCAAGTAAATTACCGATCACTACACATAAATCGATATCATTCACTATTAATTTATTGGGTACATTCGTTTTTATATTTATTTCAATTTTTTTAGCAACAGCTAATGAAAGTTTACTGTTTAAAATCGCATCCAAATTCGTATTATTTGATTGTACTAATGTGTTAATACTTATTAAATCATTTTCTAACTCATTCAAATAATTTTCCATTAATTCATATTGCTTAAGTGCTAAATAAGCTTTAAGTGTTTGTATATGATTATGATAATCATGACGCCAGCCCCGCATGGTTTCATAGATATTCTCTACTTCTTCAACATGTTGGCTCATTAATTTATTTTGATAATCTGTTACTCTTTGTTCGTAATTTAATCGCATATAATTTTGATTATTTTCAGCTAATAAAAAAACAAGTGTAGACAATATGATATGGACATACATTTCATTTATAAAATAAATAATACTAATATAACTTATAAAAACATTTAATACTAAATATAACACATAAAACGATAATGAGAATTGATTCTTAGTAAAGTGAGACATAGAAAATAGGATTAATAAAGATATGCTATATAAAATGATTATGGAAAAATCAAAAAGATTTTGCATCATTATATAAACTAAGGAATTTATAAAAAATAAAGTCAATACAAGTAGTTTTGATAATAATTGATCAGGACTATATGAACAAAAATAAACACCAAAAACTAATAGACAAATAATTAGACCAACATAATTTAAGTTTATGTAAGAAAAGATCATATTTGAGATAATGCTTACTAATACAATGAAAAGATTAAAAAAAGTAATCTTAGTTTTATAATGTACATATAAGTAATAAAAATATAAACCAAAGATCATTGATAAATAAATACCTTCAATCATTATTAATACCTCGAATATACATCATAAACCTTTCATTTAATTTTTGATAATTACTTCTACTTACACTAATTTCTTCATTATTAGACAAAAGACATGTATCTTTATTTATTTTTTCAACATGTTTTATATTAACTAAAAAAGAGCGATGAACACTTATAAACATATCTGAATTTAGTTCTTTCATTAATTCATTCAAACTCTTTTTTATTTCAAAGTTTTGATCTTTAGTATGAACTAAAACATAGTGTCCTAAAGCTTCAAGATAAATAATATCACTTAAATTTATTTTTACTTTTTCTCCATTTATAGTAAATATGTAGTATCGAATGACATTTGATTTTAATTTTTCTAAAACATCATCTAATATTTTATAAAGCTCATCTTCTTTTAATGGTTTTAATAAATACCTTAGAGCTCCTACTTCATATCCATCATATACATAATCAGTTATTCCTGTAATAAAAACGATAAAAATATTAGCATCTATTTTTCTAAGTTTTTTTGCTAAATCCATTCCATTCATTTTACCCATTTGGATATCCAAAATCACTAAATCAAAAGGAACAGTATCACCTATTTCAAATAACATTGCTTCAGCACTATTAAATAACATAATCGAACCAACATTTTTTAGAAGATAATTTTCAATTGTCTTTTTTAAATAATTCAAATATATAGGATGATCGTCACACAACGCTAAATTCATGATACTCACCTCTAAAAGTTACCCTTTAGTTAAATTATAAACTAAAGGTCATAATATTTCTATCTTTTATTACAGGATTAAATATATATATAAAAGAGCTTTTTCAATAAACTGAAAAAGCTCTTTTATGTATAACAAATCTTACTATTTATTTGTTTTATTTAAAAGTGTATCATATTCTGCTTGTGATAAAATGGCACTTATACCTTCTCCATAATATGCTACATCATCAATTGCTAACCAACGACTCTTTTGACCATACTTAAAATTTAGAACACAGTTGCAACCTAATTTTTTAGCTTTAAGTGCTAAATCTTTTTTAACATCATTTAGATTTTTTAATTGAGCACCAAATTTAAAACTTAAATCAGATTTGATACTTGCTAATTTTTTTGCGGCTGGGTTATCTCCCTCAATAAAGCAGACATCATCATAAAATGTCGTATAAGCCATATTAAATATTTCTCACTAGAATCGCTACAAATTCTTGTCTAGCAGTACCAAAGCCAGGAACATCAGCTGTTGCACAGGTAACTAACTCCCATCCTTGTTGAGCATAAGAATTTAATGCTCCTTCTAGTTTAATGGGATCAAATTTACCCGAAAACCATTTGTCTTTTTGAGTTAAAACTTTATATTCTTTCATAATCCGTCTCCTATTCATTAATCTTTCAAGATTAAAATACCATAATAACGATACATTTTTTGTAAAAAAATGTTTAATAAATAAAAATATTTAATTATTTAATAAAGGTATCATTAATAGGAATTAATGTTAATTCGTAAAGTATGGACGATTAGCTATTAGTGTGAAATCACTATGAGTATAAGCTCCCCAACTATTATCGCCGAAAACACTTTATCAGGTAATTTACAAATAGAGGTAGAACTATAATACTAAATCAGGTAATGTTCTCTAAAGGGTTTATTTTGCATTAAGAATAGGGGTTATGTTATCGTGTAATTTGAACAATGTTTAAACTTACTATCTTAGGTTAAATTAATAATAGAACCAACTATTGTCTCTAGTGATCACAATAAGCTTTATGTCAACCATTAATACACACCACACTCAACTAAAATATCTCGCGTTTTTTTATTAAATTTTGAATCTAAAACGAGTATTGTTTCTTCTAAGGTAATTTCGATATTCTTATTCATTGTTATTAATGATCTATTTTTATCTACAATTGACCAATGGTCAATGATTTTATTATATAATTTTGTATCAAGTGCTTTTTCTTTTTTATAAATTTCTTCTAGAGAACCGATTTGTAAAATCTTTACCGCTGTTTTCATTCCTATACTTGGTACGCCTTTAATATTATCACTCTTATCCCCTACTAGAATTTTATAATCTATGATTTGCTTAGGTGATACTTCAAATTTCTCAAAAACTTTTTCTGGAGTATAATAGATATCACTCATCGCATTATAAACTGAAACATTTAGATCGACTAATTGTAAAAAATCTTTATCTGTAGAAACAATGACAACTTCATATTTAGCTTTTAATCTTTCACTTAAAGAAGCAATATAATCATCTGCTTCAACATTTTGTGCTTCAACATAATGAATATTTAAATAATCTAATGTTTTATAGATATGTTTTAATTGATAAAAAGGATTTTCTGCTTCTGGTAAATTAGAATAATCCATTCGATTTTGCTTATAATCATGATCTATTTCAATCCTACTACCAATACTTGTTTCACTGTCAAACACCACAATCAATTTATCGGTTGAAAAATAATCGACAAGTTTTTTAATGCTAGCTAAAAAACCAAATGCACCTTTAATTTCCTCTCCTCTTGAATTTTTAAAGGAATTTGGTATTCCATAAAACATTCTAAATAATAAATTATGACCATCTATAATAATAACCTTATTCATTTTATCACTTCCTATTTCCTATAACATTATAACATATAATCATTTAAAATAAAAAGACTACTATCAAACGATAGTAATCATAAAGAGTATATTTAATTAACTTACGCTCACATTAAATGGATATTTAATAGTTAAAAATTATCAAATTATAATTTAAACTTTAATTTCATTCTATCCTTCATTTTAAATAAAATTTTCCATGTAAATACTTTAGGTAGACTTAACATCCATATTAAATGAAATAACAAAGAACCCCAAATAATAATTGACCCAATGTCTTCACTTTAGACTTTTCCCTTATTTATACTAATTTTTAAAATGTCTAAACCTTCAATATTCAAAACAATATAGGAATGTTCATGAGTTATTAATTTAATCTTCTATTGATTTTAAAAAAAGTAACCAAAACTTAAATCCCTAAAAAACAATATATCATTTTTTAAGTATTCCCTGATACTTAAATTCATAATGAAGTGAATTATTTTCATAATTTAATTCTCGATATTTAATTAAAAAGTGAAATAGTTCTTCTATTTCTTTTTGATTTAAAACATTTTTGTTTTTTCTAATTAACTTTTTAATTGTTTTCTTAAGCTTATATCGATTAACTACAAACACTTCCTTTGAATGATTTACTTCTTTAATTTCACAACGTTTACTAAAGGCGATAATATTATAAAAATTACCATAGTATTTATCTTTTAATAATGCATTCAAACAACGAATATGCATATTATTTTGCCAAATAGGATTATAAAATTTATATGACTTCCCATCGTCATAGGATTTAACCCAATTACGGGAATCTTCATCTCCATAAATATTACCACTATAATTTTTGGATTCAACAACAAAAATGCCTGTAGGATGTAACAGTAGTAAATCTATTTCGGTACATTTATCTCCATTTGGAATTACTAAATTTGTCAATACTTTTCCTTTTTTTATTTTACTTAAAATTCTGAAAGTTAGACATTCACCGTAATAGCCCATGTGAAAACGAAAGTAAAAGTAATTTACTTGAGATACTTTAAAATATAACGACCTTTTATAAATATTTATATCAATAACTAAAATAAATAATAATACAAATATTGGAATAATAATATATTTAATCATTTTTTTACACCTAATGTTATTGTTACCCATCTTTTGTTATTTATTTACAAAAAATCCCTAGTTTCCTAGGGATTAAGTTGATTTACTATATCGATAAAATGATGTCCTCGTTCTTCATAATCTTTATATTGATCCCAACTTGCACAAGCTGGAGAAAACAAGACTATATCATCAGGCTCGTTTTTATTATAGATTAATGTTATAACTTCTTGTAAATCTTGACATGCTACACACTTTTTATTAAATAAAATAGCTGCTTTTAAGATTTTTTCTTTTGTTTGACCATATGCTACGATAGATTTTACATTTTTATGCTTCATGATTGGTTCAAAATCTTGATTACGATCTAACCCACCTAAAATTAAGATAACGGGTTTTTTCATTGCATCTAGTGCACAAATCGTTGATTCAATGTTTGTTGATTTTGAATCATTATAATATGTTACTTGATTTATTGTTTTAATAAACTGAATTCGATGAGGTAACCCAACAAATGTTTTTATTGAATTTGCTATTTTATCATTTTCTAAATAAAATACTTTTGTTACATCTATAGCGGCTAATACATTATATAAATTATGATTTCCTAATAATTGTATTTCATCTTTATTCATAAAAACTTTAGTATTATAGATCAAATTATTATTTTTAACAAATGCGTTTGCTTTACTACTATTAAATGAAAATGTAACTTTTTGACATTTTAACTTTTTAATTCTTTTCGCTATAATTTCATCATCCATGTTATAGACGATAAAATCATCATTACCCATATTTTTAACCAAATTTAATTTTGCATTAATGTAATTATCAAATGTATGATGATAATCAAGATGGGCAGGTGAAATATTTAATAATAAAGCAATATGTGGTTTAAAGAAATGAATATCTAAAAGTTGAAAAGAAGATAACTCAACTACAAATACATCAGCGTTTGGATGAGTTAAGACAGCATCACTTAAACTATAGCCAATATTCCCTACACTGTAAGCATCAATATTGTTGTCTTTTAATATTTTAGTGATTAAAGTCGTTGTAGTCGTTTTACCATTTGTTCCTGTTATACCAACTATTACTGTTTTACGATTTATTATATGAAAAGCAAGTTCAATTTCTGAGATGATTAAAATGTCTTTTTTTCTAGCATCTTCTAAGATCTTAATATCATATTTTATACCCGGACTTTTTACAATTATATCTATATTATCCAAGTCTAAACTAGAATAATCTAAATAAGTAATATTATTAAATTCTTTTAATATTTCTTGCTTTTTTACTAACTCATCTGATACGAATATTTCAACATTTAAAGTTTTTAGTAACTTAATGGCGGCTTTACCACTATTTTTTAGCCCTAAAACTAAAATCCTTTTATTATTGAATTCGATCATTTTACTCCCCTTTACAATTATGTTCTAGTATAGAACAATTCCAATTGCTAGTAGACTTAAGATAAAGCCTACTACATAAAACATAAGAACAACAGAAGATTCCTTCATACCTCCTAATTCAAAATGATGATGTAATGGTGCCATTCTAAAAATCCTTTTACCATGAGTCTTTTTAAAATAAAAAACTTGGAGAATAACCGAAAGTGTTTCTAAAACAAACACACCACCAACAAGTATTAATAATAATTCTTGTTTGGTTAAGATTGCCATCGAAGCTAAGGCTGCACCTAATGCAAGTGAACCTGTATCTCCCATAAAAATCTTTGCTGGATGAGAATTAAATACTAAAAATCCTAAAACTGTTCCTAATAGCGCAACACCAAATAAAAATACATCAAGTTGATTATTCATAAAAGCGATGAACGTGTAAGTAGCAATAGCAAACGTCGCTAATCCACTAGCTAATCCATCCAATCCGTCTGTTAGATTAACAGCATTGCTTCCACCAACTAGCATAAAAAAGATAAGAATTCCATAAAACCATTTTAGATCTATACTAAAATTTTGGGTAATAAATAATTCTGTCGAAAATCCTTCAATTAAGTATAGGAAGAAAAAAATTCCCGCAATTACGATTTGACCAATAAATTTATATTTTGGTTTAAGACCAATATTACTTTTGCGAACAACAATTAAATAATCATCGATGAACCCAATCGTACCATAACCAATTAAAGGTACAAATAAAAGAATCCATGTTTTGATATTAAAATCCTGTCCTAAATTATATATAAGAAAGTATGCTGCAACTGTAATTAAAGTTACTAGACTAAAAACGGTTCCTCCCATGGTTGGTGTACCACTTTTACTCAAATGTGATTGTGGTCCATCTTGGCGGATTGATTGACCGAACTTTAATTTACGCATATATGGTATAATGATTGGTTCTATTAGAATCGTTAAAATTAAAGAAACAAACATTCCAAAGGTTAAAATTTTTATAACCATATCTACATCTCCTTTTTTGATAAATTACTTATTATCAAGAGTGCATTTTAATATACTTATTAACTTCATCATAATCACTAAAATAAAGCTTCTTATTTTTGATTATTTGATAATTTTCATGTCCCTTACCAACAATTAAAATGACATCTTCAGGTTTTACATTATCGATCGCGTGTTTAATTGCGTCACTACGATTTTCAATGCATATGTAATTATTATTACTTGCACCTTGAACAATATCATTGATTATTTTATTTGGGTCTTCATACCGTGGATTATCTGATGTAAAAATAACATAATCAGCTAGTTTAGTGACAATCTTGCCGATAATAGGTCTTTTAAATTTATCACGATTTCCTCCACAACCTACTACACAAATAATTTTCCTTTTTGAAATGATTTTAATTTCATTTAGGATGCGATATACACTATCTGGTGTATGTGCATAATCAATAAAGACATTCAAATTCATATCATTCTCTACTTTTTGCATTCTTCCTTTTACACACTCTAATTGATTCATTTTCGCAAATAATTGTTTCATATCATAATTGTTTATGTAAAAATAGGCTACAATCGCTAGTAAATTATATACATTAAAGAAACCAAAAATATTTTTTGTAGAGACACTTCCCACATACTTTTCATGATCATAAAAATCAAATGCAATACTATCAATATCACAAGAAATATTTCGAGCTCGAAAATCATTATGATCATAAACCCCATAAGTATAGTATTTGACATTACTTAATCTTATAAACTTTTTGTGATATTTATCATCACCATTTAATAATATTTTTTTATTATTGTAATTATTACCTAAATGAGCAAATAATAAACCTTTTGAATAAAAATAATCATCAACGGTTTTATGATAATCTAAGTGATCATGCGAAAAGTTTGTAAAAATAACTGTATCAAAATCTATTTGAGAAACTCTTTGTTGCTTAATAGCATGTGAAGATACTTCCATAACACAATTATTAATCTGATTTTCAAAAGTTTCATGAAAAATTTGATTTAGAATAAGTACTGATGGAGTAGTATTATTCGTATCTAACTCTTTATCATTAATTTTTATTCCAGTAGTACCGATTAATGTACATTTTTCATTTAAAATTTTATACATATTGTATATTAAAGTTGTAACAGTTGTTTTACCATTTGTACCAGTTACTCCTACTAAGTTCAATTTTTTAGATGGTTCATCATAAAAGTAATTTGCGATTACTGCTAATGCTTTTTTTGAATCATGAACCTTAATTAAATTAACATTTTCAAAATTCTGATAATCATAAAACTTATCCTCATAGATAATTGTCTTAGCTTTTTTATCAACTGCATTTTTTATGTAGTTATGTCCATCATTATTTTCCCCTCTTATTGCAATAAATAAATCATTATCACAAACATTTAAGGAATTATCTTCAATTTTATTAACTACATGATTTACATGTTTATTTCTATCATAATAAATATTACATTGATCTAACAAATCAAATAAATCCATGTTTACACCACCTATTCTAGATACACCAATATCTTGCCACCTTCTGGTATCTTTTCTCCAGCTGCAGGACTTTGATATTTAACAACATTTCCTGAACCGAAATATTCATAGCCATAATAGACTGATCGTGGTATTTTCTTTTTCTCTACACCTAACAAGTTTGGTACAGTGTGATATTTTAAGTCTAACCAACGATATTCTTTTTCTATTTGATTCTTTTGTTTTGATATTCCTAATATTGGTAATGCCTCTTTTAAAATTTCGCCTACGATTGGTGCAACTACAGTTCCACCATATTGAATCGTATTTTTAGGATTATCGATAGCGACATAAACAACAAGTTCAGGATCATTCATTGGCGCAGCTCCTAAAAACGATACAATGTAATTGTTTTCTAAGTATTGGCCATTTACTGCTTTTTGGGCTGTTCCAGTTTTTCCGCCAATACGATATCCATCTATATAAGCATTACGGCCTGTTCCTAATGCAACTACACTTTCAAGAGCATGACGAACTGTCGAAGATGTTTCTTCGCTAATTACTCTACGAATTTCAGTTGGTTGCGTGCTAAATACTACTTCATTTGTGACTGGCATCCGCATTTCTTTTAATACATAAGGTTTATATAAAATTCCACCATTTATGGCAGCACTAGCAGCATTAACAAGTTGTATTGGAGTGACAGAATTTCCTTGCCCAAACGCTGATGTTGCTAATTCTACTGGTCCAACATTCTCTACGTTAAAGACAATCCCACTAGATTCACCTAATAAGTCTACACCCGTTTTTTTCCCAAAGCCAAAATTATTAATATATGAAAATAGTTTTTCTCTACCAAGTCTCATCCCAATTTCCATAAATCCTGGGTTACAAGAGTTTTGAATGACCTCTAGGAAAGTTTGATCCCCATGTCCCCCTGCTTTCCAATCTTTTATTCTTGTACCATCAACAATACGATAACCAGGATCATAAAAATGTTCATTAAGGCTAAATACTCCCTCTTCAAGTCCGGCAGCATATGTTACTATCTTGAATGTAGAACCTGGTTCATAAGACATCCAAATGGGTAAATTGCGGTTATATATTTCTTGATCATATTCTTTATAGTTTTCCGGGTTGAATGATGGATAACTTGCCATAGCTAATACTTCACCATTTTTTGGATTCATAATTAATCCAAGCATTTGGTCAGGCTGATATCTCGCATTCGCATTTTCTAGTACTCTTTCTAACAATATTTGAATATCGATATCAATTGTCAGATAAATATCCATTCCTTTTGTTGGAGCATCATAATACCCATATAATTGTTCTAAAGCGTGTCCTTTCGCATCTGTATAATATTTACTACTTCCACCTGCACCCATTAAATAATCATCATAGATGTACTCAATGCCAGTAATTCCTTGATTATCAATACCAACAAAACCTAAAACATGTGCTAAATATGTATCATATAAGTAGTTTCTTGTCGTATCACCAACGATATATACTCCTTTATAGTTTTTATCGATGATTTTTTGTGCTTGTTCAATCGAAATTTTTCTACCTTCTGGTTTAATTAATTGTACTGATACATTTTTGCTTAAATGAGCTAATGCTTTACCATAATCAAAATCGAGTATCTCGCTTAGAAACCTTGCTACTTCTTGTTTATCCTCTACTTGTCGTGGTATTACTGCCACTGAAGGAGCTAAAACATTATTAACAATCGGCTTTCCATTTCTATCATAGATAATACCTCTTTGACCTTCAACAGGAATGTTCCGTGACCATAAATCGTATGCTTTATCAGTTATTTCGTTACCACTTACAAATTGTACATAAGCTAAACGAAAGATTAGGACAAATATCATTGAGCAAAAAAGCACCATTAAAAAACGAAGTCTTTTCTGCATTATAAATATTAAATCATTCATTATATCACCATCTCTTAAATATCTATCTTTTCTATAAATATTCGAGTTAACAGAAAAATATTATAGTTATTAATAATTAAAAAATAAACAAGTTAAATAGTAATAAAATATTAAAAATCAACTTAAAATTAACAAAGTTTAAGTTAATATGTGCTAAAGCCTAAAAAATAAACAAGATCTATATAAAAAAACAAAGAAAATCAATGAGATTATCTTTGTTTTTATATTTTAATTTATCTAAATATGTTTTAAATATTTAACGTAAAATATTATATAAAATCAATGAGAAAATTTTATTGAATTGAATAAAAGACATAGGGCATTAATTCATGGTTTGTTGAATGAATTAACAGAAATTAAAAATAGACTAAAAATGCAATTCGTTCACTTTATATGTGCTATATCTTAAAAAATTAACAAATCCTACAATAAAAACGCAAAGAATTCCTCAAATAATCTTTGCGTTTTTGCTTTTATTTTTTCTAAATATATTTATAATTTTACATTTTTTGGTTATAATATTAATAATAAAAACATACATAAACCATTAGAAAATCCACGAACACTATTCAATAGACATAATTTTGTGTCCATGAGTTTTTTATTGAGGTTTTATATGAGGATTTTAATAGAAAAGGTGTTGTGCAAAAATGAAAAAGCCAAAACTGAAAGAAAATAGTAAAGTTTCCATTGATCCGAACATAGATCTAAAAGAATATAATGAACGTGAAAGTGACCTATCAAATCTATCTAATATGCAATTTTCATCTAAAAGAAAAATATATATGTTTAGTCCAGTTAAACTTAACATAAAAGGAAAAGAACATGATATTCATTTTAATTATTGCACTGACCCCCTATGTAAATGGTATGGCTCTGAACAAATTCTTGTAAAGGGAAAAAGAAAGAGAAGAAAAAAGTATAAATTAACAGGAAACAAGAGAGAAAAATCAATTGCTTGTCAAGATGTAATTGGTTCAACAACTTTGGGGAGGAGAACCAAAAGCCATACCATTCTATTATCGAATTGGTCAATTGCTACTGAAATTAAACGTCTAATCGACATTAACGATCCGAATTTTTTGATACCCGTCTATGATTTTCATAAGGAAAATTGCAAATGGAAGGATAAAACAGTATTTACCCATCCAGATGATTTTAAATACAATGGAGAGAATAGTGCTAATTCAGAGCGTTGGATATGTCGAAAGTGTTTTAAAGATACAAGTATTATAGCGGATTATAAAGATAATTATTTGTATGGTCATAAAGTAGAAGGTGTTATTGAAGATATAATAACTGAATTAACAACTACAAAAGGTGTTAACGGTGTTAAAGAAGCAATAAAAATTGGTTCTAAAACATTTTATAATAAAGTTGATTTCTTTTATCAAAAGTGCCTTGAATTTTTAGAAAAACACGAATCAAAAGTTTTTAAAAATAAAGAGTTTAATAGTTTATGGCTATCAACTGATTCAATGATTTTAACACCAAATTTTCAAAAGAAAAAAGGTTATGGTGGGACATACTTTACTAAAGTAAAAATACATTCCCAACTTATATAATTAACACAATCGATAATCGAACAAATTATGTTTTCCGTTCAGATATGGCTTATGATTATCGGATTGATCCAGAAGAAACTTTATTGGATATAGAATCAAAACATGAATACTTACTAGCGCCATACCAAAGAAAGTATGGAAAGTATCAATTCATCGATTTTAGGAAAGATCCATTAGAAAATGAACTAGACCGAATAACAGAGTCTATTTCAACGGGATTAATATATCATGATGGATTACACATCAATTCAACCTATACAGCACTAGCACATTATTGGTTAATTAATAATATGCTTAAAGTTAAAGATTTAAACATTGTTGTCGATAATGATGACTCATTACTAACTGCACTTAAAAGAGTATTTAAAGATAAAATTAAAACTAATGATACAAAGATATTTGTGACAACTCTTAATAAAAAAATTAAAAAAGATGAAGCGAAGGAAAAGGTTAGAAATACAGCATTTGAAATTGAAAAAGATAATACAATTATTAATGAAAACTTGGAATTTAATTTATCCAAATATGAATATACCTTATCGTTATTTTACGAAGAAATAAAAAAGACAGGCACATATGACTTCGATGGTGGTTTCCCTATGAAACCTAAAAAAACTCCTTATATATTGCCGAAAGAAGATGAAGGAGAACGGTTTGTTTGGTCAATTAATAATTTGTCACAATTAAGTATTGAGCAAATTGCTAAGTTATATTATCTTGTTAATACCGTTCCTCTTAATGGATATCACAACAACCTACGAAAAAGATTATTTATTTTAGATCGTGCAAATCCCAGTTCAAAAAGCGAAAAGAAAGATTACGCACATGCCCCTAAAAAGTTAGTGTATGTTCAAAAGGAATTAACTATTTTTAGAACTTGGCATAACTTTTGTAATAATATGGGATATGCTTCTGATCCAATAACACCTGCAATGAAATTAGGAATCACTGATAGGCAATATACAATAAGAGAAATTATTTTTCAAAAATAATGCCATTAATAAATAAAATAGTTAAAGATTTATAATATAACCTTTTTAAAGATATGTGAATGTGTGTATTCAAGGGGCTAAGGAGGATTAATATGCATTTCTTAAAACCTAAAAAATCACAACCATATACGTTAAATTTATCAACCGATGTTTATATGCTATTAGAACATTATTCAAAATATTGTAAAATGTCAATTGATGAAGTCGCAGAACATATGCTCACACAATTAACCAAAGATAATGATTTTGTTGAACATATTTCAAAAAAACGTGATAATAAGAAAGTTATGCAAGTTATTGACTACTATAATAGAGGTTAAAAATGACAAGTGATAAAAAGAACAAAATTAGTTAATTTCAATATTTAATATATTCAAAAGGATTTGAAAATTATAAAAATTACATTGCGTTTGATTTAGAGTTTACTGGTTTCAATCATAAATTTGAACGTATCTTTCAAATTGGTGCCGTTAGAGTAAGAGATGAGGAAACATTAGACTCTTTTAATCAATTAGTTAAACCAGATAATAGGCGTATCCGTGATGATATCGTTGAATTAACAGGTATAACCAATGACAAAGTTAAAGATTGTCTTACTATTGATGTTGTTTTACCAAAATTTATTGAATTTATTGGTGATGATAAAGTTTTAGTAGCACATAACGCCCCTACTGATATGAAATTTTTACTCTATAATATGTATAAACTTGAGATGGATAAGATTGATTTTATAGTCGTTGATACATTAGAATTCTCAAAAAATTATATTAAAGACAATGATAACAAAAAGTTAAAATCTTATAGTTTGGAAAACTTAAAAGAATTATTTAATTTAGATGTTTATCAATCACATGACGCATTAGATGATAGTTATGCATGTGTTGCTATTTTTGAAATTTGTAAATCTAACTCTATCGAAAAGGTTAAAAACCTTATCCCAAAATTAGAATATCTACAAAAGTTAAAAGGCAGACATACAAAATCAATAACAAAATTAATATATGCAATTAATAATTTAGTTGTATTGAAAAGTTCTAAAATATAATTGGAAAAATATGTAAATTATTATATAATTATATCGATACCTCTTCTTTGTATCATTTATATTATGAGTTAGTTTAAAACATCTCCTTATTTTTTAAATTTGACAAATAATATTTGGAGGAATTCTAATGAGAAAAAGAAAAATTGAGGTTATCCCTTATAAGGTTTCTTCAGAAACAAGTCAAATCATAGCCGAATTAATTGAATGGAGCGGTGAAAGTCAAACGTTAATTCTTGAAAAAATGTTAATAGCATTTCTCAATGAAAATCAAGAGTTTATAACGGATAAAGCAAATGAGAAAAAAGACAATATCAAAACCACCAATGCTTTAATTAAACTTGGCTTTGGCGAAAAAATTGAAGAAATCAAAAATGGAGCGGCTTAATGATAAGTCGCTCTTTTCTTCAAATATACTCTATTCATTTGTTTTTTAAAAATAATATAATATAAATAAAGTGGTTTACCATCACTAAATTTAAATTGTTTATTTAATATATAATTTTCATTTTATTAGAAAAATCATTAAGTGTTGTGAATTTTAATTATTATCTTTATTCAAATATGCGTTAGAAAATATATTGAACATTTCTTTTAAATTACTAATAATATCATTTTAATTATTTATTTCTATTTACAATATAAAATAATTGTGTTATATCTTGTTATATATACTTAACTTAAGGGAGATGATTTTATTGAATAACTATAAGAGTAGAATAATTAATAATGTTTTATCACAGTTTAATATTCCTATTAAAATCTCAAATGATTACATCAATCATTTAAAATCTGGTTCTATCGAAAAAATTTGGGGGTTTTGTTTTAGGGATGTAAGAAATGTTGATTTTTCAGATGTAGATAGAAATATAATAAAAAATTTGGCATTTAATAGTGATACAATTTGGGGTAATATTAATGGGTTTAATCCTGATAACGTATTAGAAATATCAAAAAACTCTGGTTTAAACATTGGTAGTTTAAATAGTCAAGGTATTGATGGAAGTGGTGTTAATGTTGCGGTTATAGATAAACCAATTCTATATACCCATAATGAATATCGCAATCGAATAAAGTATTTTGAAATTGATTCTAATAATAAAGATAATGAACGTTTGGAATTTCACGGAATGACTTGTGTTAGTATTTTAGCGGGTGAAACTACTGGTATTGCAAAATCTTCTAATATATATTATTTTGCTTATCCAGATCAAATGGATAAAGAAAATCTTTATTGGGATTATTATTTTAAATCATTTGAAATGATTAAAGAACATAACAAAATTTCTAAAGACAAAATTAGCATTGTTTCAGTATCAGCAGGAATTCCTAAAGACAAAGTTAACCTAAAAGAAAGGTTAAATCATTTTATAAAAGAGTTTGAAAAAGAAGGATGTTACATTGTAACAGCGAGCCAATTTGCAGAAACTTTTAACTGTGCTGGTGCAAACAACGTTTATTCGCATGATGATATTAATAGATACATATTTGATGATACATGGCAACAACGAACTGAATGGAATATTTCAAAAATTCATGTTCCGTCAGGAGGGCGAACTAGCGCATGTAATAGTGGTAAAGATAAATTTATGTATTTAGATAGTGGTAGTTGCTATTCTTGGGCAATTCCATTTGTGTGTGGAGTTTTTGCATTATGTAAACAAATAAAACCAAATATGACCCTCAATGATTTTTGTCAAATTTCAAAGATTACTGCGAATAAAAATAAATATGGATTATTAGTAATTAATCCAATTGAAATAATAAATTTAATCAAGTAATAAATGAACTACTATAAAAAAGAACATTTTCACTCATGTTAATGTTCTTTTTTTGAATTATTTTATACTGTTTTGTTTTGTCAATTAAATTAATCTTAGGAAGTAAAATTTCAAATACTTTATTTTTTATTACGAAAAATAAATTCCTAAATCCAACACAAGTGCTTATATTTAGTTTTTATTTAATGTAATTAGGTGATTTGATCATAGAGTTATGTTTAATTATACTATACTTTTTAATAAAAGTGTTATCCGACTTTATTATATAAGGTATATAAGAATAATAATATTCTTATAATGAAAAAGCATTTTCATCCTTTTAAATAATGAATATGCTTTTTAAAATTTTTATTGATGAAAAGTGTAAGGTTTTGATGTATTTTTAATGTTTATCACATATAAAGTGAATGAATTGCTAAAAATGATAATTTTTTAATCATTTAAACTATATTATAGGAATTTTGTGTTTGGTTTTACTAAACTTTGTAACTTTAGTGGATTCCGCTCGTGTTTTCAAAGTTAAAATAAAAAAGAATATTCAACTATTTTATTGTGTGTGATTTTGAACTAAAAATTAACTCTAGCACATCTCAACAGAACAATATGTAAATTAAGTTGATTTTTTAATTTTAAATTACATATAATTTCCAATTAATTTAATAATACTTGTGAAACAAAAGTCATGTAATTCAATATTTAAAATCCCTTTATCGTTCTTATCAATTGAAGTTGAGTTCATATAGTGGATTGAAACATTGTTTCTTACAATAAAAACTTGTTCTATTTTAGTGTATTTAAAAATTGTGCAACTGTCTAACAAATGCAATTTTCTTTCTAATCCTGGAACTTGATTTTTATTACGATAATAAGCTTTGTTTTTTATATTTTTGAAGCTTAATACCCTTTTATTAGTAAAAACAGTTAATAATTCAGGAATGATCATATTAATATTTCGCTCTGCATCTGTCAAATTAATAGTTTCGAAATTGTTTGCTAAAAGGTAAATAATTTTTTCATCATCACCAATAAAGATATTAATCATATCAAGAATTTCTACATTTTGATTTAAATTAGTATGATATGTTTCAATTAAATCATTAATATCTTCATTATCTTTAGATTCCATAATTAAATTTAATTCATTAGCTCTTTGAAATGTTATTTTAATCAATTACATTTCCCCCTTTTATTTTATTATAGCACTACAAAAAAAAAATTATATAACTATTGTGAAAAAAATATAAATATTATTTTAATAATTGTATCAATTCATTTTGTAGTAAATAAATTCTAAATTCTAAAAAAAGCATAGTTAAAATACTTATTGTAAATATAAATAACCACATTTTAGATAATAGAATAATTAAATTATATTTTCTAAAATGATGGTCCTTGTAATGAAATGGAATTAAAACTTTATTAACCATAAACACCATCAATCTTTTTCTCTTAATTTCTCCACAATTCTAAGTTTTGCAGAATGTGAACGATTATTTTCTTCCAGCTCAGTTTCATTGGCGATAATTGCTTTTCTATTAATCATTTGTAACACAGGTTGATACGCTGAAGGAAATACCGGTAAGCCTTTTGGTAATTCAGGCATCGATGAATATTCTTTAAAAAGTGTTTTTACAATTTTATCTTCTAGTGAATGAAATGTAATCACACATATTCTTCCATTAACTTTGATTAAATCGATTGAGTCTTCTAAAGCAGGTTTGATTACATCTAATTCCTGATTCACCGCAATTCTGATTGCTTGAAAAGTGCGTTTAGCTGGATGTTTCTCACGTCTTGCTTTAGCTGGAACTGCTCTTTTAATTACTTCTACTAATTCAAAAGTAGTTTCAATTGGTTTCTTAATTCTTGTTCTTTCAATTTCACGAGCAATACTTTTCGCGAAGCTTTCTTCACCATATCTTGAAATGATGTAATATAAATCTTCAAATCGATATTCATTTACGACTTCATATGCTGATAATGATTGATTGACATCCATTCGCATATCCAGTCTAGCATCATAATTATAACTAAAACCACGCTCCGGATTATCAAATTGAGGGCTAGATACACCTAAATCATAGATAAAACCATCGACTTTAGAAACATTTCTATTATTTAATTCTTCCTTTAAATTAACAAAATTACTATTTATGATTTCATAATTACTTCCGATTTGTTTTAGTCTTTCGTTACTTGCTTCTATCGCATTAATATCTTGATCAAAAGCATATAAAAATCCATCTTGATTTAATCTTTTTAAAATTTCGCTACTATGACCACCACCACCAAGTGTGCAATCTACATAGATACCACTTGGATTTATGTTTAGCCCTTCTATTGATTCATCTAATAGTACGCTATAATGTTTAAATTCCATTTTGTCCTCCAAATTTTTCCTATAATAATTATAACATACCTAGATATTATTGGTAACAAATTTATTTCTTATGACATGAAGAAACTTTTTTGGTTTAAATGTATATCCCAAAATGATATCTAATAAACCAGTAAAATAACTAGATGTTAAATAAATAGATAGATATATAAGAGTATTAATCGCTAAAAATAGGAAGCAACTAAAACGACTATAATAATTTACATTGATTCTTAAGATTATGAAATTAAATAAATATAATACTAAACCAATACCGATATTAAGTGCAAATATGGTTAATAATCTTCTCACTAAAAAGACATGTTCAAGTTTTATTACACGTGAGATTACTGCTAAATTAATCACCATCGTCACGAGTAGTCCGATTGAAGTAGCTAAAATTGCTCCATTATATCCATAACGACTTACGAATTCCACATTATATAAATACTTCAGTGAGATTCCCAGAGTCATAGAAATGAATAGTATTTTGGGTTTATTGATTCCTTGCATAATCGCATTTACAATATGATTAAAACATAGGATGATCGCAACTGGAGCATATGATAATAAGATTTTTGGACCATAAAAATTATCTACATTAAATAAAAATGAATATAATGCATTTGAAAAAAGCATCATAGTGATCACTATAGGGATGATGATAAAGGAACATGTTTGAAATGCTTTATAGATTTGTTTATTAATCATCGAGTAATTCTTTTTTGTAAATGATTCTGAAATATAAACGATGATTGATACACCTAGACCAATCCCTAAAGATACGGGAATCATAATTAGTTTATTAATTTCAAAGGCATATGTTCCATAGATTATTTCTGAATTTAGGGCATTTTGTTTCATATAAGCTTCATTAAATGTCAAAGTATCGATTAATGTGTATAAACTTGTCACTACACCAAAAAGTGCAATTGGAATGGCATATTTAAACAATTCTTTAAATAATTCCATATAAGATTTCGTATTTGTTTCAACAGTAGAATCAATCATTGGTTGATATTTACTCAAAAACTTAACTAAATACACCCTTAGAAGCACGTAAGCAACAATCGCAGCGATTGTCGCAGCTAGAACAGAGTAGGTAATCGCAGTAGTATAGTTTAATTTTAAGACTTTGATAATAACATAAGCTGAAACTAAAATGAATAAAACACGTACTATTTGTTCAACAATTTGACTTAGTGCAGTAGGATAGGTATATTTAAACCCTTGAAAAAAACCTCGTAATAATGCGATTGAGGGTACAATGATTAAAGCAGTACTGATTACTCGAATAACGAGTGTCACATCATTAACATTATTAATTAATTGTTCCTCTCCACCTAACACTTTATAAGCGATGGGTTTCGATAAAATAAACATAATTATAAACATAATTACGCCAATAATAAACATCATGTTTGTTGCTTTTTTAAAGACATTATAACTTGTTTTATAATCATTTTGGGCATTATATATGGATACAAATTTAGAAATTCCTAAAGGAATACCAAGTGTCGCTAAATCGATAAAAATAACATAAGGTACATAGGCATAAGAGTATAAAGCTTGTCCTTCTTGACCTACTAACCAAGCAAAGGGAAATACATAGATTAATCCTAAAAGGCGTGAAGTTATATTACCAAAAGTTAATACAAACGCCGATTTTAACATTGATTTTTCTTCCATAAAATCATCCTTTCTCATTATATTGTTTGATATTTTGATGATTCTATTTATAAAAAATGTAAAAATTTAACAATTTTTAAATTATAGAGTAATAAAAAAGATATAAAAATTACTAATAATTAGTTAATTTTTATATCTTTTGTTATCTTTGGATCTATATATAATTTAATAATACCTGGCCACCATTTTGAATACTTATTTATTATAAAAGATTTCACACCTGTTGTAATGGGATATTTTGTTAAATTATGATTTATTTTCAATACCTTAGTCGTTGCTTTTCTATATTAATTCAAATTCAACTGACTGTAATTCTTTAGAATTTGGTCCAATCATTGCGACAAATTTACCTTTTTCAGAAATATATTCCATTCTACTATTATAAAAACGAAGCATATCTTCAGTAATCACAAATAGAACTTCTTGTTCTTCACTAGGAGTTATTGTTACTCGCTTAAATCCTTTTAATTCTTTAACTGGTCTAACAACACTTCCTGTAAGATCTCTAATATATAATTGAACAATCTCTGTGCCAACTACATTACTCGTATTTTTAATTTTTACACTAACTGTGATGATACCATCATGAGTTAATATTTTATTATCAATATTTATATATGAATAATAGAATTTAGAATAACTTAAACCATAACCAAATGGTAATAATGGTGAATTTGGAATATCAATAAAATGTGTACTAAAACGATCGTGGATGTTATCAGTCCAGTTTGGTCTTCCAGTATTAAACGCATTATAATAAATAGGAATTTGACCCACTGTATACGGGAAACTAATTGTTAATTTACCTGTTGGATTAATATCCCCAAAGATAATATCAGCTAAGGCATTTCCACCTTCAGTACCAGGGTACCATGCTTCTAATATTGCTGGAGCATGATTATATAATTCTCTTATTTCTAATGGTCTACCATTAAATAATACGACGGCAGTTGGTTTTCTTAAATCTAAAATTTTATTAACCAATTCTTCTTGACGACCAGGAATAGTGATGAACGCTCTACTTCCACCTTCACCGCTCATGTTGAAGTGTTCACCAATTGCAAGAATAACTGCATCAGCTGATTTTGCTACTCTAATTGCTTCTTCCATTTCTAGGTCATTGCCATTTTCAATACCTGTTCCTTTAGCAACTACAACATGATCTGCACCCATTTTATTTATGATTCCATCTTTTAAAGAAATTGATTCTTCCCATTTTCCTTTCCATGACCATGGTCCTAAAATTGCATGTTCTTCCGCAAA
>JARDZP010000132.1 GCA_029240795.1 Haloplasmataceae bacterium
TATCTTTATCAAAGTAAATAAAACCAAATCTTTTTTTCAAATTCAAATTAAAGCAATCAATTATCTTTTTACTTCTTTATTGTTTTCCCATGTTGCTCTCCTTTTTAAAACTAAGATATGATTCTTCTGTTATTTATTAATAAATTTCCATTATATTTTTGGCATTTCTTATTCAATGTATACAAAAAAACTTATTTGAGTCTTATGAGCTATTTTACAAATAAATTTAATATATTGTAATCCCAACCAAAATTAGGAACATATTGGCCATCCATTACATCTATATGAAATATATCAATAACAGCTTCCTCAAGGATTTTAGCTTCTTTTTCTAAATTTCCATAATTAACGGTCATAATATTTTATTAATATTAAATCTCCTTTCATACATAATTGTTCTAGTTAATTATTTTCCTTTATTAATATAACCTATATTAAAGTATTTATCAGGATCTATATATAGTTAACATTAAAAAATCCTTCTTAATTTAAGAAGGATAATCTTTTTATATATTTTATAATATATTTAAGGATGTAACTTATTTAGAATTAATCAGTAAATAAAAATTTATAAAAGATCTTAATATGAGATGGTTTTATTCTTTCATTTTTTTTCGTTTAAAAAGTACTTGTTTTAGACCATGTCTTTACATTATAATTATACTGAAATTTATCTTTAATATAAATCTTAACATTGAAAGGAAAATAAAAAATGAGTATGGCAAATCAATTTATAAATGATGTAAAACTAGATGAAATGAAAAGAATAATTATTTCAGTTAATCCAAATTACCAATCATATCTTCAAAATGATAAGGTAAAACAATCTTTAAAGAAAGCAGCATTGGATACATTAAAAACGAATTTTATTAAGCTTGAAGTAGGAAAAACTGGTTGTAGAATTACTGTAAAAGAAGGAACAGAAGAAAAGAGTTTGGAACAAGTAAATAAGGAACTAATAAAAGGTATAGAAATGGCAATGAATTTTTTAAATCGAAAATGAAAATAAATACTTAAGGATGCTTGGTGTCTGAATATTGTGAACAAGTACGTTCGTCAGTCATTAATTGACAAATTATTTTAAATTATGATTACTCTAACCTATAAATATTTATGTGTATTTATAGGTTTTTTTATAAATAGTGTGTATATATGAACAGTGTGATTAATAAAGAGACTGTAAATTTATCAACATAAATCTTTATTACATATAATGTGGAAAACGAATGTATATCAATATTGTTAGGTAAACTCCAAAAATATTAAAAAGGAATATTTTGTGCTATTTTATACAAAATATTCCTTTTATGTTTAATTTTTTAAAATTGATGCGTTTCTCCTATTAAATCTTATCTAAATCTAATCACTTAATCGAAAGAAATAAATTAAATTTTTATCTTAATGCATACCTTCAATAAACTTTAATGCATTTTGAGCCGCTATAGCGCCATCACTCGTTGCAGTGATGATTTGTCTAAGTTCTTTTTGTCTAACATCACCTGCGACGAATATTCCAGGTACGTTTGTTTCCATGTTAACATTCGCTAACACATAGCCTCTTTGATCCAAGTTGATTAAGCCTTTAAACATGCTAGTAACTGGATCTTGTCCTACATAAAGGAAAGCACCTTCTGCTAATAGATCTTTAGTTTCATTAGTTTTTACATTTTTAACAGTTATACTACCAAGTTTTCCGTTATTCGCATTGAAACTTTCAACAACTGCATCTAATTCATATTTGATTTTAGGATTTGCTTTAGCCCTATCTTGTGATATCTTATCAGCTCTAAATTCTTGTCTTCTGTGGATAATTGTTACTTTGTTTGTTATTCCCGCTAAATACATCGCTTCTTCAATCGCAGAGTTTCCTCCACCAACTACGACAACATCTTTATTACGATAGAATGCACCATCACAAATAGCACACCATGAAATACCACGTCCTGATAATTCTTCTTCACCAGGAACATTTAATTTTCTAGTTAATGTACCTGTCGCAATAATCACCGTTTTTCCTTGATGGTTTTCTGTTTCAGTTTTAACCACTTTATATGTTTTATGGTCTTCTATACCATATACATCACCATAAGCGTATTTAACACCTAATTTTTGAGTATGTTCAAACATTTTCATCGATAAGTCTGGTCCACTAATTTGTTCAAAACCAGTATAGTTTTCAACTTCAAATGTTGTAACCATTTGCCCACCTGGAGCACCTTTTTCAAGCATTAATACTTTTAACCCAGCTCTGGCTCCGTATACACCTGCAGTCATTCCCGCAGGTCCTGCACCGATAATTATCAAATCATAAATATTATTTTCCATTTTTATTATTCACCTCATGAATTATATTAATTAAGTCCTTCATGTCTTCTATTATATAATCTGGATTAAATTGTTTCAAATATTGTGCTCCACGTAATGACCAAGCCACACCAACAGATACGACTCCTGCATTATTTCCAGCTTCTATATCATGAGAATTATCACCAACATAGATAACATTCTCTTTACTACAATTTAGCCTTTCCATCGCTATATAAATAGGTTCTGGATCTGGTTTAGGATTAGTGACATCATCATGACCCATAACTAAATCAAATAAATGATTTAGCTTTGTATACTTTAATCCATGAATTACCATATCTCTTTTCTTACTTGATACAACCCCTAGTGTATAATTATTTGCTTTTAGTAGTTCTAATCCTTCTCTTACAGTAGGATATACTACTACCATATCATCATGTAATTTTCTATTTATTTCTCTATAATATTTAATTATTTCCTCAGTCTTTTCTTTATATAATGTATCAAAAGTTTGCTTAAGTGTGGGACCAATAAACTCCATTATATCTTCTTTTGTAAAAACTCTATCGGGTAAATAATGTTTCAAAGTTTCTTCAAAAGTTTTAATAATTAATGGATTTGTATCTAGTAAAGTCCCATCTAAATCAAATAGTATCGTTGTTATTTTTTTGTTGATCAGCATTTATTTCTTCACCTTTATTTTCAACTTCAGCTACATCATTTACAACATTATTTTCTTCAATAAATTCATAATAATACTTTGGATAGATCTTTTTGATGTGTCTAACTGTTAAAGTAATTGCTCCAATTAAAAATAATACAATACTAGTTATTTGAGCTGTTCTTAAACCTGTATTACCGATATATAAACTATCTGTACGCATTCCTTCAATAAAATATCTACCAGTTGAATACCAAATTAAATAAATTAAGCCCAAGTCACCAACATATAGTTTTTTCGTTCTTCTTAAAAATAAAATTAATCCAAAGCCAATCATATTCCATAATGACTCATATAAGAATGTAGGATGGTAATATCCTGTACCTTGCTCAGCATTTTTAATAAACATTTGATTTACTATAAAATCAGGAATAAATAAATCTTTTAAAAATTCACGTTGAGCATCAAGTGTTGCACCAGGAACTAATCCACCATGCGCTTCTTGATTCATAAAGTTTCCCCAGCGGCCAAGTGCTTGAGCAACTAAAAAGCCAGGAGCTGCTAAGTCAACTGCTTTAAGGAAGTTAACTCCACGTTTCTTACAGAAAAAATAACCATAGATTACCGCAAAAACTACTGCTCCGTGAATAGCCAAGCCTCCTTGATCAATTCTAATAATTTGTCCTAAATTATTCTTAAAATAACCCCATTCAAAAGCGACATACCAAAGTCTGGCACCAATAATTGAAATTGGTAATCCATACAACAATAAATCTTCAAGAAATGGTTTTGGAACACCGATCCTTTTACCTTCTCTAATTCCTAATAATAGAGCAATTAGAGCCCCCGTTAAAATAAACACCGCATAATATGCGATTTTAATTGGTCCGAGTTCAATCATAAAATTACTATACGGTTCTAACTCATAATGATTCATATTTTACTCCTTACCCTCTATTAAATTTGTTAAATTATCCATAAATTCTTGAGCTGCATTATAGCCCATATATCGTAAACGACGATTAACCGCCGCTACTTCAATTAAGGATGCCATATTTCTTCCTGGTCTAATTGGAATTTTAATATAAGGAATATCTGTATTTAATATCTTCAATTTTGCTTCTTCTACACCTAATCTGTCATACTGATTATTAATATCTTCATCAAGCTCCAAATCAACAACTAATTCCACTTCTTTCTTATGACGATATGCTCCTGCGCCAAACATTTGAACCACGTTGATGATCCCAATTCCACGAATCTCCATCACGCGTTCAAGGATTTTAGGTGCTTTACCTACTAGTTTACCGGGTTCCTTTTCATAAATAATCACATTATCATCAGCAATTAATTTATGACCCCGTTTTACAAGTTCAAGTGCAGCTTCACTCTTACCAATTCCACTTTTACCACGAATGAGTGTACCAATTCCATGTACGTCTACTAAT
>JARDZP010000133.1 GCA_029240795.1 Haloplasmataceae bacterium
AAATAATTTTACATTGACACATATTTTTCATATGATATAATAAATGTGATATTTTACTATAGTGATGATTGGGACAGTAATTTTTAAAGCCTATTTAAAGCG
Source organism: Haloplasmataceae bacterium (assembly GCA_029240795.1). Lineage (GTDB taxonomy): Bacteria > Bacillota_I > Bacilli_A > Haloplasmatales > Haloplasmataceae > JARDZP01. Next base: position 103 of record JARDZP010000133.1, read on the forward strand.
AATGAGAGATGGTGAGAGCCTCATATAGTTTATTAATGAAAATCACCCATGAACTTTATACTGAAAAAGGTAGGTATGACGTTTACCGCGTTAAGGTGTTAGAGGTATTAAAACAAAGTTGTTTTAATACGAACTAAGGTGGTACCACGATTTTAATCGTCCTTTATAGGACGATTTTTTTATATTTAAAAGGAGGAAAAAAGAAATGGCAAAAGATTACAAAGATACGCTCTTAATGATGAAAACAAATTTTGAAATGCGAGGCAATCTTCCTCAAAAAGAACCACTTGTACAACAAAAATGGAATGAAATGGATTTGTATCATCAAATACTTAAAAGAAATGAACATAAACCTTATTATGTATTACATGATGGTCCACCCTATGCGAATGGGAACATCCATATTGGACATGCTTTAAATAAAATTTTAAAAGATTTCGTGGTAAGATATAAAAACATGAGTGGGTTTAAAGTACCCTATATACCAGGATGGGATACACATGGTTTACCTATTGAAACAGCTTTAACAAAAGCAGGTGTAAATCGCAAAGAATTAACACCCTCTGAATTTAGAAGAAAATGTGAAGAATATGCATTACAACAAGTTGAAAATCAAAAAATGCAGTTTAAACGCTTAGGTGTTATAGGTGATTGGGAAAATCCATATATCACATTACAACATGATTATGAAGCTTGGCAAATCAAAGTGTTTGCTAAGATGGTGAGTCGTGGTTTAATTTATAAAGGAGTTAAACCAGTTTATTGGTCTTGGTCATCTGAATCAGCATTAGCTGAAGCTGAGATTGAATATATGGATAAAAAATCACCTTCAATCTATGTTACTTTTGATGTAATAGACCCTAAAAATGTCTTAAATGGTGATGAAAAATTCATTATTTGGACTACAACACCTTGGACTATTCCAGCGAACTTAGCAATTTCAGTTCATCCAAAATTAGAATATGCGGTCGTTCAAACATCAGTAGCAAAATATGTAGTTGCTCATGAATTAGTAGAAAAATTAGCTAAAGAATTAAATTGGGAAAATGTTTCCGTAACAAAAGTAATCAAAGGTCAAGACTTAGAATTCGTTAAATGTAAACATCCATTTTATGATCGAGAATCCGTTGTTATCTTAGGTGAACACGTTACAGCTGAAGCTACAGGTTGTGTTCATACTGCTCCAGGACATGGGGAAGATGACTTTATTGTAGGTAAAAAATACAATTTAGGCGTTTTGTGTCCAGTTGACGAACAAGGAAAATTAACAAAGGAATCCGTTTATTTTGAAGGATTACACGTGGATGATGCAAATAAAGCAGTATGTAAAATGTTAGAGGAAAAAGGTGCTTTACTCAAGTTAACCTTTATAACTCACTCTTACCCTCATGACTGGCGTACTAAAAAACCAATTATTTTCCGTGTGACTCCACAATGGTTTGCTTCAATTGATGCTTTAAAAGATACGATGATGAAAGAAGTTAAAAGCGTTAATTGGTTACCTAATTGGGGTGATACAAGACTTGGAAATATGATCAAAGACCGTAATGATTGGTGTATTTCTCGTCAACGTGTTTGGGGTATTCCAATTCCAGTGTTCTATGCTGAAAATGACGAAGAAATACTAGATGAAAAAGTAATCAATCATATTGCTGAATTATTTGCTGAACATGGATCAAATATTTGGTTTGAATGGGAAGCAAAAGATTTATTACCAGTTGGATTTACGCATCCTAGTAGTCCAAACAATAAATTCAGAAAAGAAACAGATATCATGGATGTTTGGTTTGACTCTGGTTCTTCACATCACTCAGTGCTTGTTAACCGCGGTTTACCATACCCTGCTGATTTATACCTAGAAGGTTCAGATCAATATCGTGGTTGGTTTAATTCATCACTATCTACTGGTGTTGCAATGACTGATCATGCTCCTTATAAAAATGTAGTAAGCCATGGATTCGTACTTGATGGTGAAGGACGTAAAATGAGTAAGTCATTAGGAAATGTTATTGATCCACTAAAGATTATTAATACATCTGGTGCTGATATCTTACGTTTATGGGTTGCATCAGTTGATTATCAATCTGACGTACGTATTTCTGATGATTTAATGAAACAATTAAGTGAATCATATCGCAAAATTAGAAATACATTCCGTTTCTTACTTGGTAACTTGTTTGATTTTGATGTGACTAAAGACACAGTTAAATATGAAGACTTAGGTGAAGTTGACAAGTATGTATTAATTAAATTAAACGAAGTAACTAAAGAAGTATTAAATGCTTATGAACATTTTGCTTTTGATATTGTCTATCGTACAATAAATAACTATATATCACAATTCTTATCATCATTCTACTTAGATTTTACTAAAGATATATTATATATAGAAAAAGCAGATTCAAGAGCTCGTAGAAATATTCAAACTGTATTTTATGAAAACTTAATGAGATTAGCTAAATTATTATCACCATTAATTCCACATACTACTGATGAAGTTTATTCTCATTGCAATAACCAAGAAGCAGCTTCTATTCATTTAACCGATATGCCTAAAGTAGAGAATTACGCAAATGAAGCTGAAATATTAACTAAATATGAAAAATTTATGACACTTCGTAATGATGTTTTAAAAGCATTAGAAGAAGCTCGTAATGCGAAAGTAATTGGTAAATCATTTAATGCAAAATTAACATTATATCCGAATAAAGCGACTAAGGAACTTATAAATACATTAAATGCGAACTTACAACAAATCTTCATTGTTTCTCAATTTGAAGTAAAAAATGAAGTAGCTCCAGAAAATGCATATCAATTTGATAATGTGGCAGTACTTGTAGAAAACGCAAATGGACATACTTGTGCTAGATGCTGGCAAGTTGTTGAAACATTAAATGAAGATGAATTATGTACTCGTTGTGATCGTGTTTTAAAATAGTAATTTTTAAACTCTCCAAATTTTGGAGAGTTTTGTTATTTTATTCCTAAATTTATGAAATGCGGTAAAATTAGTAATGCTAAAAATACCATGACCAAAATTGGATAATGTTATTCAACTGTTTCATTCACTTTCAAGAGATGAAAAAAATTGTCGTAAAACTTTTAATGATTTTACCTCAACACCTTTATCAGATTATAAAAAGAATATGACTGTTTGGGGAAATTTATAAACTGTATGATTCATGAGTTTTCGCTCCGTAAAACCGCTTCAATATGTAGCTTAAGTTTACCTACTACGTTTTATTGGAGACACAAAGTATTAGATGCGATTAAGAAGTTTGTTGGTAGAGGTGTTGTTGAAGGGATTATAGAAGCCGATGAAACATTCTTTTTAGTAGTTTTAAAGAAAATCATTAGAAGAGTGATTTAGAGAGCCACATAAACGTGATTGTGAAGCAAAATCAATTGTTATAAGTAAGGAGTAGGTCTGCATTGCTACTTCTGTCGATAGACTGGGAAATATTAGTTTAAAAGTATGGGAAGAATTGGCATAAATAATTTGAAACGTCTTTATAAAGACCATATCGAACAAGGCTCTACTATATGCACTGATAGTCACAGGAGTTATCCAAAATTTGCTCATCAATTTAATTTAACTCACATCAAACTATAGGGTGGAAAAAAAATTAAATTCATCTCATTCACAATTGATAAATTGGATAAGAAAGTTTGTTTCGACTAAACATTTATCTAACTATTTAGGATGGTATAAATATAAACAGTTCTTTAAAAACGAAAAAGAACAAATTAAAAAGAAGCATTTACTGCTTCATGCTAATTTGTTCTACACTGATACAAAAATTGAAAATATAAAAAGAGAATACTTAAATATATCTTAATTATTCAGATAATTTTTTGTTAATAAAATAATATTGTATTAACATACCCGATAAAGAAAATATTTTAAACAATAATTCCGTAAAATCTATTCCACTAACAGGCATTAAAAGATTATTGTTGCTAAAATAATAATCAACGTCATAATTTATTCCCAAATTAGTTGTTAAAATAATTAAAAAAATAATAAATGTAATGAGATTAAAAATAATAAAACTTTTTTTCATAAAAATCACCCTTTTTTATCAATATTTCATAATTATATTACCATTAAGTAGTAATAATATAAATATATATAAAGGATAATATAAAATATATTAAAAATCAACAACTTTCTTTAACATAGCCAATATAATTAGTATTAGTTCGACCATTATAGAAGTCAAAAAATGAACTCAAGAGAGTTCATTTTTTATCTTCTATTCAACCTTTTCACTTGTTTTAATTAATGTATCGTAAGCGTAAA
>JARDZP010000047.1 GCA_029240795.1 Haloplasmataceae bacterium
TACCTGAACTAGTTCAAAATCTTGATACTGATGATGATATTGAAAAAGACCTTTTCAATATGATTACTAATAATAATAAGGTTAATTAAGAATGCTTAAATAAACAATATTATACATAAAATTAATTTGAATTACATGTAGATAGTTAAGAGTTACTTGTGTGGGACGCGGGTTCGTCTCCCGCCATCTCCTCCATAATAATCATACCAAGTTGATACAATGAATAAGACGATAAGTTGCCTTTTTTTCTTTCATATAATTGAATATTTAAAATGTGAAAATTAACAAAGGTAAGCAAGTTCCTTAAAAAGTGATTATTTTAGGAATTTTTGCTTACCTTTTTGTTTTATAAAAATTCATTACTTTATGTGGTGTCGAACTTTTTAGGGGTGTCTTATAGGGTGTGTCGAGTTTAATAGAGCAAAATAAAAAGTTTTAAAAGTTATTAAATATCTTCCATAATAAATTTACATTTTAAACTTGGTTATCTTTATTTTAATTAAAAAATTATTTGATAATAACCATAACCATTGGAGGACATGGATAAGTAATGTCTTTCATAAAATCGCCATTAGCAATCGCAATCTTAAGGGTTGCCATTGGAATTGCATAACAAGCATATTGTCGATATTCTGCAACTCTTCCTTCCAAATGTTTTGGAATTTGTAACTTCAAGTTCGGTAATTCTATTGACAGTGGATCTGTCAGCTTATCGGCAAGTTCATGCATTTTTTTAATTCTTAATTTATCCATTTCCTCATACTGTTCAAGTGTTAATATAGGAATATCAACTACGGGCTTATCATTTACAATCTGTAGTATACCGTATTTAGCAAGATGAGGGATATTTTGTAAAAACATAGGGTTAAAACCGGTTTCGTCAAATGAAATATTCTCGTTAATGATATAAAGTAGTTTACATAAATTATCATCGTGCATCTCTACAGGACCACGTTCATACTTATTCAAATCTGGTTGTGTATCATATACATGAAAATCAATAACTTTTGAGTGCATAAACCTTTTCCAATATGCTCTACGTTCACCGCCATAGCAATATTTTCCGAAACGGTAGTTTTCAAAATCAAAATCAAGCGGGTAACGACTACCAATTGCAATCCAACTCCCACCATCAGGACGATTTGGATAAACTTCTTTTACAGGTATAATTCGGCAGGTTGATGTGTAAAGTGCTTGTGTGAAGATATGTAGTAAGAAGTAATATCTACATTTGTTTTTCTGGGTTTCGGGTAAATTATCAAACCATGAAAAATGCTGTAATTCATCAAGTGAGTTTGAAATTTGTGACCAAATCATTGAATAGTATTTATCAGCAAAATCAATTTGTTGATCCAAAACGCTTAATATTTGTTCAGGTGTAGTAATCATAAAATCGGTGTAGACACGATTACCCTTGCGTTCCATAAGTTGACTTTCCACAAGTTCGTCTATAGATTTTTCAATATAGGCCGTTGGAATACCAAGTCCTCGAGCAATTTCAACGCAAGTGAGTGGCTTTTCATATGCAGTAATTAAGATATTCTGTTTCATCATATCTTTACTGATTAATGACCATGGTTCATCATGTAATCCAGGTCTACCATGACAACTTAAATCTAGTCGTTCTGGCTGATAACTTTGTTTTTCGTAATTCTCCATTTCATCAAATCCTTTCTTCATTTGTTCTCTGCCACTTGAAAGTCTGCTAAGTACAGTTCCTTTAGGTATTTTCAACTCATTCGCTATTTTTTGAACACTATCTCCGTGTAGATAATAACGTATGATTACCTCTCGGTATAAACCCGCAAGATAAGCTACTTCACGGCGAATTTGTATTTCATCTGGTTTATCATCAAAAATATCCTCAAACAAAAAAGGCTCATTAATCTCGGGTATGAGGTCAATGCTTATTGTAGGGAGCTTATACTTTCTCCGAAGTGCATCGTAAAATTTGTGATTTAAAGTAGATGATAACCATGCTTTGACATTTGCAATATTATTGGAATCTGATACTTGTCTAATTGCTGCGAGTAATACCTCTTGAGTTAAATCTTCAGCATCTTCAATACTTCCACATTTTTTTAAAGCAACACCAAACAAATAGTCTATGTATTTTTCGATTTCATGTAATTTCATTATATACCTCTATTTTGAAAGCTTTCATTTATAAGTCGTGAAATTTGGATTTGATTCGGTGAAATTTAATAATTTATTAGATAAATACAAAATTTAGACATTATATATCAAAAATTTTATGAATAATTAGAAGAATCACTCACTAATCAAATATTAACTTATATTAATTCGCTTTGCAATTGAAAAAATATCAATTTTTATGTTATTGATTTCAATGACTTGTTTGTTATAATTGAATTAACAGTACTGTAATATAAAAAAGGAGTTAAGTATGGAATTAAAGGTTGGAGAAAATATTAAAAATTTACGAAAGGAAAGGAAATTAACTCAAGTAAAATTAGCTGAATACTTAGGTGTGTCTTTTCAAACAATTTCAAAATGGGAAAATGAAACAGCATATCCAGATATAACATTTTTACCATCAATCTCAAATTTTTTTAATGTATCAATTGATAAACTATTTAAACAAAACGTAACAGAGAATGATTTATACATAGATAAAATTTATAATGAATGTTATAACAATAGTAAAGATATTGAAAAGGAAGAAGTTTTATTGAGAGAAATACTTCAAAAGTTTCCAGGAAATTTTAAGATAATGCAAGCATTAATTAAGATTCTATGTCAAAAGAATAAAAGTCTAAATTCTGAAGAAATTTTATGTTTAGGGAATAAAATAATAGACGATTGTACCGACGATAAATTACGTTGGTTAACTATGATTGATATGATTTATGTCTATAAAAATGTTGGAAATCTCGATAAAGCAAAGGAGATTATAGATCGTTTTCCAAGTATGACTAATGAAGATTTATTGTTATCGATAACAACCGATAGTGATAAAGAATTCTATATAAATGCTATCAAATCAAGAACGATTTTAAGGTTTTCTAATATATTTACATATCTATATAAAGAAAGTAAAGATAATGATTATCAAACTGCAATAAAACAAATTGATAAATTTATTAATTTACACAAATTATTGTATGGAAATGAACTTAGACACTTGGACTTTTTAATTACATTTATAATTCGTAAGGCAAACTTATTAATTAGGTCATCAAATACAATTGGTGCTATAGAATGTATTAAACAAGCATATGATATTGTTATTAACGTAGGTATTATGGAGGAAGAAAAAATAAGATTAAAGGATTTGTTAAAGACTCGAATCTATGGTTTTAATTTTGATGAAATTAAAGATAATCAGTACTTTTTATCAATAGTTTCTAATCTAGAAAGTAATGTTTAGATAAATTATATAAACAAAAAAGGAGCAATTTTGATAGTTGATATACCAATAATTGTTCCTTTTAACTTTCTAAAAAAAATTAAAGAAATAAAATATTATGTGATGTTTTAAAATGTGTTTTTCTAACCGAGTAAGTAATTTCACCATTTAAAATACCAGAATTATCAAAATCCATGTCGCTAAAATTATCTCTCTTTCCAATGATAAAGATAATGTTATCTCTACTTTCAACAATCACTTTTGTAAATAATTCTCTAAATGGAAATTCCTCAACTTTCGAAATCGATTTGTAAGATTTTATTAGGTTTTTAATCTTTAATACATAGGCATCAACATTATATTTTGTTAATAAGTCATTCTCTAGATTAACTTTGTGTACTAGCTTCTTTCTAATTTGATTCTTAATTTCTACAGTCACTGTTCTTGAGAACTCGTCATCAACTTTTTCGATTGCATCTAATCTCGCTTGTAATGCCTCTAATTCGGCTTGTGTTCGCTTTAGTTCTTCCTTCGAATTAATTACTGCTTGGTCGCTCTCTAAAGCCGACTTAAGCGAAGTAAGGAAGATGAGAAATCAAAATCCTTCAGTTCTTTGAAATGGGGGAATGTCCCTACTTTAACCATAGCTTTAATCATATTAGCTTCTTTATAATCAATTTCATATGATGTTAGCTTAATAAGCCCATCAACAAATGAAAGAGTTCTCCTATCTTATTAAGATTTTCTTTTGCGATTCTTTGAATTTCTTCATCATCAAAAGGTAGAGTCATTTTGGCAATTTGTGTATAGTGTTCCTCTAAATAATTTAACCTTTTACTACTTAACGAGTGTATTGTCACCAAATCTGTGTTAGAATATATATGAATTTGATTATCATATACCTGCAATTGAAGTGTACGGTTCATATATTTAGGTGGTACTGAATATTGATTGCCTTTATAACTAATCATTGATGATGAGTTTACTTTCACTGTTATGGTTTTAATCAAGTATGGATTTCTTATGTTGTCTCGTGGTGGGGACTGTAAGAAATCTTTTTCTTTTTGTAAACCAAGTAGTGGAATCATATCATAAGATTTATGTAACCTTGTGTTTTCTCGATTGTTTATTTCTTTCAACTTGTTTACTAATTGTTCGTAATTTAACTCACCACTATATGCTTTTAATTCATCTAGAATCTACAAAGGTGACTCAACTTTGGCTTTAGTATTTGATCTACCGGCTATACACGGTTTAACTTCAAATCCATAGTCATCAGCGAATTGTTGGAATTTATTATTTACCCTTCCTTTGATATATTCAGTTCTGGGTTCATCCATAACTGTTTTCATATTATCAGTTAGGAAGTTAAATAGTATGTCTTGTGTTTTAGTGAGTGATAATTTATACACTCTAAATCGTGAGTAACTCAATAGTAAAACGAAGATATTTATGATTATATCTTCTCCAGTATCGAGTACGAAATTCATAGACTCTTTCCAATCAAGTTGGGCTTGTTGTCCTGGGCTTGTCTCATATCGCATAATTGATGGTGCTTTAATAGTACTTTTTTTCTTTTGGTCAAAATATTCTTGAAATTCCGGTGTTTGACTAATATATCGCCTAAAAGATGATTCAGCACAATTTAGTTCGTAATTATCGTAAAGATACTGCCAAAGCACTTTCTTGTATTCAAACACTTTTATTTTATCGTTTAGTAAATCTTTGATTAAATCATAATAATTATCTAAAACACTAGATCTATCTCTATTCTTAGGCTTTTCATAACCATTAATGTATTTACCTATAGTTCTTCTATCAACGTTTAACTCTCTTGCTAATCGACTTTTATTTACCTTTAAATCTGTTAATTTTTGTATTTCAATATTAGTATCAATTTCATAGTTTAGTATCATCTGTAGTCCTCCCATTGATTAACTATGAAATTATACTATATTAACTGTACATTTTAAAGTGATCACTTATGAACCATATTAATCTTATCATTTATAAATCAAAATAACCAAAGAATTATTATCTCAATCATTACAAATAAAACAGCAATTAGTGATTTAAACTTCTTAGAAATAATTTTATTCATTTTGATATTTCTAATACTTGCTTTTATATCAATTATTATTTATACAATATTACATGAAAGTATTCATATTCTGTTTTCTACTGGTGGATTCTTTTCAAATTATATATTTGTTGTAATTGGTAAAGGTGTTGTAAGTGTTTTATATAATGGTGATGAATTTAAAAGAAGAACGTTGGTGTCTTTAATTGCACCATTTGTTTTGTTCAGTATTGTAATTTGCATTTTATATATGTTCAATTACAGTTTTTTAAGATTTATTACTTATATTTTATTATTAATGAGTTGCGGTAGTTTTTCGGATATATATTCATTTATTTATATCCTTCTTCAATTACCAAAAGAAGCTAAGATTAAAGGAGCTTATTGGAAACTCTAATATAAATTTGATCTTGGTAAATTACTTAATAGTTTATTTTAAAATGGGGAAAAAAGAAATTGTTTGAATATTGGTGGTAAATGATTAAATAAATCTTTAATTATTCAATTGTATGTTAATTCTAGTTTATTATTGAAGACTTATATTTACTATTAGTCTCGTGAATTGGATGCTTTGGGTTATCTCTAATGAGAGGAGTCAATCTATTAATAGTTAAAGGTAGGACCATATATAATTTGAGTTGGTCCTACCTTTTATTTTTACTATATAGGTTTAATAAATCCTTGAGATTCACAATAACATAAATATTTTAACCGTTCTATTTTAAAATTTGAATTTGCTAATATTTCTGGCCAAGTACTTATGTATTTTTTAATATTATTCTTGTCATTTATACTGAGGCTATCCCAAACTACTAATGAAGGATGAGTCCTTTTCACTTCATCTATTTTAGTCCCATATTTCCAACCTTCCTCTTTTTTTTGTTGAGACCAGCGTTTATGTTCATATTCAGCTAAAATAACTAATTCTCTTTCAGTAAATTTAATTATTTCAGGTGTTTCTTTTACTGATATAATATCATAATTTATTTTATATAACGCATTAGGGATATATTTTACACTATCACGTAAGAAATTTTTATTTTCATCATCCAATTCATCCCATGGCTTTATGCATGTTAATTCTGGTTCTAACGCATCTTTATAAATTAACTTATGGCTATTATAAAGATCCATAGCAAGCTTTTCAATTTTTTCACTAAAAAATGTATCAAGCATTACTAGACGTAAAAATTGTTCTGCATCAACATGAAGTTTTAGTTGCTCCATTGAGGGAAGATGAGATTGTTCCCATTTTTTGGCTTCAGTTAGTGAGCTCATTTCAAGTATAGCTTCCATTGATCTTGATTCATGTTTGTATCTTGAAATTTTAAGAAGTGCTCGTAATACACCTTTATCTATTTGAGCTTCACCCTTGTAATTAATAAGTTGAGGTGTTTTGCGCTCTAAAAGATTTCGTAAAAGCATTGCTCTTCGAATAATAAATAATTGATCCCAATGTTCATCTGTTTGATTAGGTCCCAGAATATTTACGTACCCTCTCAATCTACTAATAAAATCAGGTCCTTTTCTGCTTTGAAATTCTTCGAAAAACTGTTTATATACTTCTTCATCAGTAATCATTTCTCCACAGAATTGTTTGTAAGTAATGCTTGTACCACCTGCAAATACAAAAATTGCTTTTCCGATAGGGTGAATAGAGTCACCCTCCCTAAATAAACCATCCTGCATAGGTGCTAAAAAGTATTTCAACCATCCTAATTTTCCTTCAAAGTAAGAATCAAATTCATCGAAAAATACTAGTGGAAGCTTTCCATACAGGGATATATCTCTAATTTTGTGAAAAGCTGCAATTAAGTCTGAAAGTGATCGTAATTGAGATAAATTAAAATTTAGCTTTTCAATGAGCATTGGGGCAATACTTGAAGCTACCTCTGAGACTCCAAAGGATTTTCCTGATCCTGGCGTTCCAAATACCGCAATGCAAAGGGGACGAACTACTTTTTTTGCTGATACATACTCCGATATAAGATTTTTAATACTTCTATAGGCTTCAATTTCTGTTTTATCCACAGTTTTAAGTTTTCCAAATGTTGCTATAGGTATATATTTAAGTGCATTTTTTACACCATTTTTAACAATATCATACGCTATTTCAGCTAAATTTGTTGAACTTTTATCTTTAATAATGTACCAACAGGCTTGACAATTTGGATTTTTCGTATTTCTAATTGGAACTTCTTGTAAGAATTCTTTGAAAGTAGAGTCGTATTCACAATCAGTAAAAATTAAGGGGTTTGGAAAAGTGTTCTCAAAATTGCCTTCTCCAAAACCATAAATAAAGTATTTCTGGGAAGCAATAATACCTTCACGAACACCTTGATCTATATATTCATTAAAGTTTTCATTTTTAGTTAAGGCAGGTATAATTGATTTTGCTAATCCTGCCACAAAGCATGAAGTTAATCCATACATTTTTCCTTGATTTTCTTTAATGAATCCTCCTTCAAACTCATTGGTTAAAAAATATAAATGTGACTCAAGACCAACATGGTTTTTATAATAGATTGCTCCTTCAAGACCGAATGGAACAATAAGATGTCTACATTTTGTTAGAAAGCAAAGGTCTGGATTATTATTCATCTGCCAAACAAAATCTAATGCTGTACGTTCCCAAGAAAGTCCTTTACTTATGTTGACTCCTTTTGAACGAAGATCATCACCATTTATAACAACTATTGTATTTTCAATATGGAAATTTTCAATCTGTTTCCATAGATTGTTTGAACAGTTTGGATTATTTGTTTTATATATGATTATTGGTGATTCATCATTTGATTTTAAAGCCATAGGCCAAAATTCTTTATTAGAATTAAACCCGTTATTTTCATCGTCTATGATAATGAGTTTCGCATTAATATCATCGTCTAGAATTGGGAATAATTTAGGTATTCCATTGAGTGGACCAGTGAATCCTAGAAACTGACTCACCCGATAAACTTTATTTTCATTATCGGAGGTCATTGAAAATTGTTCCAGTTCCACAGTAGAAAATAGAACTTCATCATGTAAACATTTTTCAATATCCTGTATTTGAGGTGAAAGTACTTTAACTCCAGTTGATAATGCTACTAATTTAGACAAAAGTAATGCATTACCTGATTTGAAATCACGATGAACATAAGGATAATGATTCCAACTTAATCCATTATTATACCGCTCTTGTGATCTCCACAGTAACATATTAATACATATATCACCTGATATTACAATCTTGATATCTCTGATATCCATAGTTCTAATCCTTCTTTAATAATTTCACAAATTAAGTAATACATTGAACCTTCATATTATTTCTTATTTATTATTAGATTTTATTTATTAATACATACAAAATTTGTATTATTTTTACTTATGGGTTCGAAGATAATAATATATAAATACAAAAGAGCAATTGAACTTCTGGAATAATTATAATTGATGCTTAAGAAATAGTTAAAAGATATAGGAGATTTTTAAAACAAAATGGTAAATATGCTTATTTGTTTAATTTACAAGCAAGTAAATATGTATTATTTAAATAAATCTTGGACTCTTGACAATGTAAAAGTTTTTTGGGAAAAAACGCAAGATAAAGAATTTGAAGGTCACCTTTTGTATATGTAAGTGTTTAATTTGATTCTTAAGTGTTAGTGAAAATTCATCCGTGAGCTTTTCAATTGATTCTAACAAGGCTTGTAAGGACTCTAATTCGCTACGTGTTCTTTTTAGTTCTTCTTTGGCATTTAATTTTACTGCTAAGTCACTCTCTTAAGCATAATTAAGGATATAGCAACAATTTCAGAATTACCAGAACTAGTTCAAAATCTTGATGAAGATGATACTGAAAGAGTTCTATTCAATATGATTATTAGTAATAAAGAAGCTAATTAAATAGATAAATAATTTTACAAAAATAGAATATCGTTCAATAACATAGACTTGTAGAAAACAAGGATATTAATATTTTGGACGCGGGTTCGAATCCCTCCATCTCAACCATAATATCCACGTACAAGTTGGCCAAAATAATTAATATAAGTATAGAAATGACATCACCTATGGTTTATAATGAAAATATAGATGTTTTTATTTATAAAAAATAGCCAAATTTCACCCCAAAAGTGGTGAAAATGGTTAAAAATGGACGCGGGTTCGGAGCGGTGTTTTCAATTTGAAAGGAGAGGGAAAATTGAAATTAACAAGTAAATTCGGAATTATAAGTGGTGTAATTTGTTCAATATTATCTTTTATATTATTTTTAGTTATGTTACTTGCATATGTTGGAAATCATGATGATAAAGTTTATATATTAATTTTATTTTTTTCATTATTTTTATTTTCAACGATGTCAATGTTATTTGAGTTAAATCATTATATTATAATGCACGATAATGAAATTATTATAAAAAACTACTTTAAAAAACATATTATACATTTTGATGATATATATCGAATTGAAATATATAAACCTGTTTCAACAAAGTATACAACTATTAATCTAATAAAATTTATTTTTAAAGATCAAAGTAGAATAAGTTTTAAATATTTGGGATCACCTAATAATGATTATGTAAAAAATATGAAAAGAGTATTTGGAAAAGAAATAATAAAATTTAAGGAAGTTCCTAGAAATTATCTTTTTATTGAATTAGTTGCAGCAATACTACTTGCTATACTATCTTTAGTAGGTATTTATTATAGTATTATTGACTTTAGTAATTTTATCTTTTTATTTGCTTCATTATTACTATTAAGTATTGTAGGGATTATTTATTATTATAAAAAACTCAACCCTAATTAATAAAGACTAATATTTATGTCAGTAAATGAATTTTAACGTTATTTGGACGTGGACACTTCTTCACGAGTGGAAAAGACTTTAAAAACTCAGTAAATTCTACTATCTTATACTTAAAGAAAGTTGACATAATCGAAGAGTGTTTGTATGATAGCAATAGTGATATTAGAAAATTTGCTTAAAGAGTTATTTATAATCAAAATAAAATTTAAACTTTTTATTTAATGACATAATAATAGTTTTCGATAAAAAGATTGAAAAAGATAATGTAATGACATTATTAAAAAAGAATTATCAAATCGGATTATTATAAAAATATTATTCAAAATGATAAGAAGACACGAGAATTTTTTATTTCTAAATCACACTTTCTAACAGATTTTAAAATTATAAGTAACTATTTAAAAAGTGTGGAGAACAAGTATTATGGTTCAATAACTAATGAAGAGTTATCTTTTACTCATAGTACCTAAAAAGACAGATGAAAAAATATTAACTGAATTCAAAGATGGCATTTATAACTACGTTGTTTCTTCCAAAATTCCTTTAATGGAATTAGTGGAATTTAATAACTTATATAATTGGAAAACATGTAAACCTAAAGAAAAGTTAAATTTAAAAAAACATCCAGCTAATTATAAACGATCAAAAAAAGATGAAACTTGGTAATTTTAAATAATTAATAATTTAAATGTCTGGAGAGAGATATAATGAAGTATGTAGTTTATGATATTGAAACAACAGGATTAGACCCAAATTCAAGTGAAATAATTGAAATAGGTGCAATTAAAATAAAGGATGATAATATCATTGAAGAATTTTCAAAATTGATTAAACCAACTTTACTGATTAATGAGTTCATTACTAACTTAACAGGTATTACAAACGAATTAGTTTCTAAAGCTCAAAATGAAAAAGTAGTATTACAAGAGTTCAACGAGTTTTTAAAAGAAGCAGAAATTATTTTGGGTCATAACATTGATGAATTTGATATTCCTTTTATTAATAGAAGATTAGAGATACATGGTCTAGACAAAATTGAAAAGAAAACAATAGATACTCTGAAACTTGCGAGAAATAGTATATCTTACAAGAAAATACAAAATTTTAAATTAGATACTCTATCTGAGTTCTTTGGAATAATTAGTTATGGTTCACATCGTGCTATTTATGATGCTAAAAAATCATGGGAAGTTTATAAAAAATTAAAAAATTATAATGATGATGTTGAAAAATGTCCAAAATGTGGTAACCCTTTAAGGGAAGTTAAAGGTCCATATGGGATGTTTCTAGGTTGTACTGGATTTCCGAAATGTAAATATAGTAGAAAGTATTAATGCAAAGTAAACAAGATAGAATATCTGTAGTTAGCACTTTAATCAAACAAATTTTTATCAATTTATTTAGTCGATTTACTCGGTATTTAATCAAAACTTTCAGATTATTTTGGCGTTTTGTTTAATTTAAAAGGAGCTTCAATGAGCTCCTTTAATAATTTTTTTAACTATTTTATTTATCCTAGACCTAATTCAATTGTTTAAGTCAAGATATGCAATAATGAAAAAACAGGGGAAAGCCTATTCTAATAGTATAAATAAACCTATTCGTTCAAATAAAGTCGGAAGAAATGAACCGTGTCCGTGCGGTAGTGGAAAGAAATATAAACTATGTTGTGGAAAAGCCAATTAAGTTTATCCTAAAGGAATAGTAGGGAAATTAATTTATCTAGAATTAAAACTGATAATATAGACTTGCATTAAATTATTGATAAATATTTTAAGGCGATTACTTGACAAAATTCTACTGTTATAGAAGGACACATTACATATAGCTACTTTCTAAAAAACAATCTATTTTTTAGAAAGTAGCTATAATTTGTATTAAATGACTTAATATAAGTAGCCAATTGAAACTTATTAAATTGAAATATACTATCTCTATAAAGTGAAGTAGCGTGCGTTAGTTGCGCAAGCACGGTTTTGTGAGGGTGGAATCAGTGATGATTATTTTCTACTCTACCAACGTACATGAGGACCAAAAAAATCAAATGTAAGTATAGAAATGATAACACATAGGGTTTATAATGAAACTATAGGTTGAGTTTTTTTATTAATCTATGTTAATGATGATTATCTGTTAAAAGAGTTTATAGTTTATTTGGAGGGATAAAATAATGGGAAAATTATTGACTAAGTTAGATTTTAAAGGTTTGTATAGTAAAATAGTATCTCATAAGTTCATAACAATATGTACTATTTTTACTTTTATTACAGTGCTTGAAAGTTTATTAATTGTGTTTGAAGTTATACCGGGAAAGGAAGGATTAGGACCATATATCCATATGGTGGGCAGATTTGTATTAAATTCTATTGTCGTATGCTCATTATATATTTTTGAACTATTAAGAAAATATTTTAAAAGCAAATTATTAGTTTTTCTAATTACATATATCATCACATTAGGTTTCCTATTAGTATATATATGGTTTAATAATTTGTTGTTTAAAGAAGAAATGCATCCTGATGCATACATCTATGGTTCAATTAGTTATACATCAATGTATTTATTAGTTGGATTAGTGTATTTTGTTTCAAAATATTTTTGGAAAAATAAGAGTGAATGAAAATAAAGATCTTACCAACTACGAAGCATTTCGAGAATGATGAAGCAAATAAATGCTACAATTAATGAAGGAGAGTTAATATAATTTTTGAAGCTTTATTGATTTAGGATTTTTAAATCAAACTACAAGAGTTTATGTCTATATAATTAGACTTTGATTAAAATTGTGCATAAAAGATATCTCCCGCCATCTCCACCACTATTTGAAAACAGCACAAAAAAGGAACTTGAAAGAGAGTTGATTTAATTGACAATTGAGAACACATTTAGAAATTCAAAAGAAAAATTTAAAGTAAGTGATCTTAGTGAAAAGTATCATCAATCCTTTAATACTTTAATTGTGACTTTCCAAAGTAAAGTATTAAAAGGTCTTTTAGACGATAATTTAATTGAGGAAATACCAGAATGTAAATTTGGCAGTTCTCATGGTAAGTATTCAATTTTTAAACTCATAAAAAACCCTAATATTCTTTTTTACTTATCACCGATTGGAGCCCCAACAACCGTAGGTATTTTAGAAGAAATTACTTACGCTTTAGATATAAAGAATATTGTAATGTATGGTAGTTGCGGAGTTTTAGATAAGAATATCACAGCAGGAAAAATCATTGTACCTACTAAAGCTTATCGCGATGAAGGCACAAGTTATCATTATCAACCTGCAAGTGATTTTATTGACATTAAGTGTGAACATGTCGTGACTGATATATTAGAAAGTATTGGTGTTGATTACGTTAAAGGATATATATGGACTACCGATGCTTTTTATAGGGAAACAGAAGAAATATATGAAGAAAGAAAAAGACAAGGTTGCATAGCTGTTGAAATGGAAATCAGTGCGGTTCAAGCATTTGCCAACCTTAGAAAATTAAATTTATATACATTTATTTATAGCGCTGATAATTTAGATTCGACAAAATGGGATAAACGTATTTTAGGTAATCTATCTGTTGATGAAAGAGTCAGTTATTTTTTAATTGCATCTGAGGTTGCAAAGCAAGTATCACATAAAAAAGACATATAAAGCGATAAAATATACTATTTAATTTCTGTCCACATTAACCATACACATTGTATCTTCACAATTTGAGGATTAGTTAATAGGCAAATATGTAAAACGAATCCAATTGCATTAAATATTGCGGAAATAAATCTATATCGTTACCGTGGATATCGATACGAAGAAGAGATAGGCTGGTACTATTTAAATAGTCGATATTGTATCCTAAGATAGGCAATTTATCAATGCGGATGGATTAGTTGGTGTAACAGGTGACATTCTAGGACATAATATTTACTCGCATGGAAAGAATAATCCAGTAATGATGATTGATCCAGTGGTTATTTACCTAAATGGTTAAAAACATTAGCTCTTGTTGCTGTAGTAGCAGCCGTAGTAACAGTTGCGGTAGTAGCTACTGTAGCATCTGGTGGACTCGCTACAGTTGATCTGCTATAGCAGTAACTTATGCCATAAATACGTTATGTAATATGGTAACAGTTGGTGCTGCACAATATCAAAAAGTAAATCTAATGGAGATGATATTTCGGAAGTTTATGAAGATTGTGTTGATGCGATTCTAGAAACTTCTGATGATATTCTTCTAAAAAATGTTGGATTTAAAACTGCATTACCAGCAATATCAAATATCAAAACTGCTGGTATAACAGCTATGTTTAGTGATTTATATAAAGCTGATGAAGCTATGAATGGATCAAGATTCGGACAATTAACTATAACATCAGTAAAAAATAATTTAATGACAAAACCCTTTGAAACAGGTTCTCATTTTTCTAGAGCGGGGTTTGTATTTTCATATGCTTTAAGTGCATACAATGTTTATAAAACTGTAAGGTCTGTTAGCGATGATGATTATTCTTACGATCAAGCAACAAAGTTGGGATGGATTCCAAAATAAACGGAGGTGTTATTATTTTATTTAAAATTTTTATTTACTATATTTTACCATTAGTAGTTTTCTTTTCAGGTATTGTAATATTTAAAAATAAAAATGATAAGATAAAGAAATTCATATTAATAAATTCAATTTCAGCTTGTATAATATTATTAACTGCTATAGAAATAAAAGCTTTTTCTCAAAAATATATTGAATATTTATATATTACATTAATTTTTCATATTATTATTAGAAGCTTGCTGTCTATTTCTCAGGATTTTTATCATCTAATCAATGATAGATTAATACGTCGAGTCTACTTTATTTTTATAACAATCATTGTTTTACTTCTATTAATATCTATTTTATTTTATAACATCAAGTTGTCTGATATATTTTATATATTTGATAAATACTTTAATTTAGCAATAATAGTAGTTTTATCAATTACTATGGGAATTAGAGAAATAAACGAAAGTGAAGAAAAATACTCTATGATATTTTCTAAATCTCAACAGATCATTAAAGATTTTAATATAGTTACTAAAAAGGATAATTATAGATTGATCAAACAAATCATTACAATAATTATTTGCACTTTATTATTTATTCAAATATCGTATATTTATAATAATTATATATTTATATGTGAGATTTTAGTTATTTTTCTTTTGTTGACGTATTTAAATTCTTTTAAATATGAACTTTATCTTTTTAATGAAAATACTAAATTTATTCTAAAGGAAAATCAGGATTATGTAGAAAAGAAGACAATTAGATAATTTTTTCTATTTATAACATTTTAGATTAAAAACTAAATGCCTTGTTTCATTGGGACAAGGCATTTTAATTTGCCTAATATGTTTATTCAAAGGTAGTTAAAGTACAATAAGCAAAAAATAACACCCACACTTTAATTCAAATAAAAAGTAAGCGTTAATTATGGTATATATAAAAAATAAGAAATCCTCACCAATCTCGAGTGGAGGATTTTATTTTTTTCTATTTACAATTTTCTAGTAGATAATTTGACCATGGAATTAAGAACTCACTCTAATCAATATAAGGTAAGCGTAAAATCTAATGCATATTTTTAAAGTTTTTTAATTATGAGATAATCCTTCTTAATGAATATTAAGGAGGATTTTTATGTCAAACAAAGA
>JARDZP010000048.1 GCA_029240795.1 Haloplasmataceae bacterium
CTCCGGTTCTAGGCACCATATCGATATATGCTTAATAAGCATATTTTTTTTATTTAATATATAAATTTATAGAGTTATAACTCATTGCAAGTTATAACTTTTTTTATGTTTTTAATAGCAATTTTTAAATTTTAAATTTAGCATAACTAGTATAGACAATTGAAATAATAAGTTTTATAATATAGATGTAAATTAAATTAAAATAAAATTTGGAGGATATATGATAGAAGTAAAAAATTATATATTTGAAGGTATTCCTTTTACAACATATAATAAGAATGATGGATTAAAAAAACCTTTAATATTCTTTTTTCATGGTTTTACAAGCGATCGACAAAAAGGTACTATGGGTCGAGGCGAAATATTAGCTGAAAAAGGATTTTTTGTAGTCGCTATAGATGCTTATATGCATGGTGAAAGAAGATTACCTTATTTTGATGCCTTACCTAATAGTGAAAAATACAAAGATATTTTTAACATTGCGATACATACTGCTAATGATGCAAAGCTACTATATAGTAAGTATTTAGTAAATAATGATTCAATAATTCCAGGTAAGGTATATGCTTATGGTGTTTCTATGGGAACAATGGTCACATTTTATTTAGCCACAATAATGACTGAATTAAAAACATTTGCCTCGATTGTTGGTTGTCCTTCATTTGTTGAATTTTATGTACATAAAAAAGATATATATAATTGGGTTGAAGACGACTATTACAACATTAACCTTGAATATTATAAAGCCTTAGATCCACTAATAAACTATCAAAGATTAAGTGGTAAAAAAATATTTATGGGTTGTGGTATTAAAGATCAAGTTGTTCCATATCGTTTTGCTGAATCTTTAAGTAAAAAATTATCACCTGAGGATATTGTGTTTAAATTATATGATACTCCTCATTTATCTACTAACGAAATGCAAGAAGATGCGTATGCTTTCTTGTTAAATAATTAATAATAATAATAACAATCGATAAATCGATTGTTTTTTATTAGTTAAATTAATATAAAAATGACTAGACAAGTTATTTTAAATTGTGTAAAATAAAGAAGATAATAAAATACAAATAACGGAGGTAAAATATGAGTTTAGCTGTTAAAGTTATTCCTATTTTAGATAGTAGAGCAGTAGATATCACTCGTTTCGAAAATGTTAAAGTATATGATGAAAAAATTGAAAATGAAGCACCAAAGCCTTTTACACCACCCTGCTTTTTAGGAGCGTGGTATCGTAAATTTGTTTCATCAAATGACTTATGGATAGGTATAGAAGGAGTTATTGAATTAGGAGAATTTACTCCAGATAAATCTAGATTTAATTTAGATGGTCGTGGTCGTTTTATGGATAATCCCTCTATTTATATGGGTGGTAAAGCTGCACTTGAAAGTGATTGTGGTTTAAATTTAAATCTTAGTTACTTTGATGGTGATACGAGTAAAAAACTTGATTATTCAAGTCCTAAACTTGCTTGGAGACCATTCTGGCGTTACATTTTCAATGAAGCTGATGATATAGAAGGAAATGTGACACGTAGAAATGTTAATTCTTGGAATGTTACAGACCCAACGAATTTACAATTTTATTATTTTCCAGGTGATGTTATTCGTATGTCAGTTTATAGTCCGTTACCAGATTATTTACAATTAAGAATTGAAGTCATTGAACCATCAAAAATTGAAAAATATATGACCATTCGCAAAAAATATAATATAAAAAATGATCGTCCTGCTGATTTCTATAGTCCAATCTTCCATTCAAAAGGACATGGTTGTAATCAAAAAGCAGAATTTAAACGTGTAAATTCGATTGATCAATATGGAAATGAAGGCTATAAAGCTGCGATGACAAACGCTACAGTATCAAAATCAACATGGAGTGAAGTCTATTTATATCGTGAAATAAATGGAGAAGTTGTTAAAGTTCCATTTACTGAATCACGTGCTTCTTCAATGATTTGTCCAAATGAATTAGCAATTACAGTTTCACATGATGGTTTAAATAAAGAACTTGGTGCTGAATATATCGAAATACATCCAGCAAAAAGTAATGTATAGGTGATAAAAATGAAAAGAGAAATATATGATGTCGTTATTATTGGTGGCAGTATAGGTGGCACTTTAGCTGCTTATCAAGCCGCCAAAGCAGGCTATAAAGTTGTTCTAACCGAAGAAACAGCTTGGATTGGTGGACAATTAACAAATCAAGGTGTTCCAAGTGACGAACATCGCTTTATTGAAGAATTTGGTTGTACAAAATCATATCGTCAATATCGTGAAAGAGTTCGTGAATATTATCGTAATCATCCATATATAATTGATGAAATAAAAAATAAAAAAATATTTAATCCAGGTGAAGGATGGGTTAGTAAAATTGCTCATGAACCTCGTGTAGCATTACATATTTTTAATGAAATGTTACTACCCTTTATCAATAATGAAACTTTAGTAATAAAAACAAACCATAAAGCGATATCAACTAAAAAAACTAATGATCTAGTTGAAGAAGTAGTTGTTGAAAATCTTTTAGATAAAGAACAATTAACTTTAATTGGAAAATTTGTGATTGATGGAACTGATCTTGGTGAATTATTACCATTAACAGGTACGGAGTATGTTACTGGTTCTGAAGGTAATATCTATAATGAACCTCATGCAACAGATGTTGCAATACCAGAAGATATGCAACCTATTACTTGGATTTGTGCAGTCTCTTATCACGAAGGTGAAGATCATACGATTCCAAAACCCGAAAAATATGATTATTTTAAGAGTATTAAAATGCATTATGCGAAAGACGTCGATCTATTAAGTTGGTATGGTCCTACATTGGCTTTTGCTGAAGGTAAGAGATTGTATAAATTTAATGGATATTGGGATAAAGAGGGTGTAAACATCCCACCTTTGTTTAGTTATCGCCAAGTGGTTAATGCAGCTTATTATAAAGATGAATATAAAATATATGATACAACTTTAATTAATTGGCCACAAAATGATTATATCTTTGGCAATATTTTTGATGATTTAGACGCTGTAAATCATAAGTATATGTCTCGTCAATTAACGCTATCGTTAGTCTATTGGTTACAAACTGAAGCTCCAAGAGATGATCAAAGTGGTTTCGGATATCCTGGTCTTAAATTACGAGGTGATGTATTAGGAACTATTGATGGGTTAGCAATGGCTCCTTATATCCGAGAATCAAGACGCATTAAAGCAAAATATACGGTAATTGAACAAGATATTTCCGCAAAATGTCAACCTAAATTACCACACTTTTGGGATACCGTAGGTATTGGTTGTTATCATATTGATTTACATATGACAACTAAAACAAAATCTTATTATTTTGAAAATACTTGGCCATTTGAAATACCACTAGGAGCATTAATCCCAGTAAGTACAAAAAATTTAATCCCAGCGTGTAAAAATATTGGGACAACACATATAACAAATGGTTGTTTCAGACTTCATCCTGTTGAATGGAATATCGGTGAAGCAGCAGGTTTATTAGCGACTTACTGTTTAAATTACCATTTAACTCCTGCTGAACTCTATGAAAATAAAACTGAGGTTAAAAATTTCCAAAACTACTTAGTTAATCAAGGAATTGAATTACATTGGCCAGAAGATAAAGTAAATGCTATTTAATTTATAAAAAACATAAAAGTAGATAAAGCTATTAACTTAATCTACTTTTTGTTTAATAGTTGAATACTTTTCATAGAAAGGAATAAGTTATGAAGAATAAGTTAACCGCGGCAATTCGCGAATTGTCTATCTATTATCCAAAATTCAATGATATTAAAATCGTCGAAGTTGTAAATTCGAATCAAACAAGTTATAAAGATGGAATTATTTACTGTGATTCTATTAATAAAGCTTTATTGTATTTAGTAAATTATGTTAATGAAAGTCATGTCTCAATAGATAATCACTTTAATACTTTTGGTACAATGATCGATTTATCTAGAAATGCTGTTTTTAAGGTTGAATATATGCATGATGTCATTCGTAAAAAAGCACTATTAGGAATTAATAAAATCATGCTTTATACTGAAGATACTTATGAAGTTGAAGGAGAGCCTTATTTTGGCTATATGAGAGGGAAATATTCAAGTGAAGAAATTAAGGATATCGTTAATTATGCCAATCTATTTGATATCGAAATTATTCCTTGTATTCAAACTTTAGGTCATTTAGGTCAATTTCTAAGATGGGGTCATAATAGTCAATTAAAAGATTTACAAACTGTACTAATGACAGAAATTGATGAAGTATATGTTTTTATTGAAAAATTAATTAAATCGTGTAAAGAAATGTATCAAACCAATAAAATACATATTGGCTTAGACGAAACATTTGGTCTAGGATTTGGAAAATATTATAAATTATTTGGTTATAAAAATCAGTATGAAATATTTATTAATCATTTAAAAAAGGTGAATGAGATCTGTTTAAATTATGGTTTTGATCAAGTCATGATTTGGTCTGATATGTTTTTTAGAATCTCAAGTGTTCATGAAGAATATTATGATTTATCAGTGGAAATAAAAGATAGTATTAAAAATGACATTCCTAAAAATGTCGAATTAGTTTATTGGGATTATTATAATTCTAAAAAACACATCGTTGATGGAATGTTAAAAAAACATCTTGATATTACAAACAAAACAATTATGGCATCAGGAACTTGGATTTGGACAAAATTAACCTACGATAAAGTTCAAACGGATAAAACTGCATTAGTTCATATTGATTCTTGTAAAGAAAACAACGTAAGGCAAATTTACTTTACGCAATGGAATGACGATGGCGCACCATGTAATTATGAAACATCTTTTTTAGGCGTTTTTGATATGGCTGCATATGCACTTACTGAGGATAAAAAAATGTCATCAAAGGTATTTGATTTCATTATGTATGCCTCTTATCAAGATGCATTATTAGTAGCGAAATTAAATGAATGTCCAACAAGTCCGTTACCTTTATTGTGGGATGATCCCCTTTTTGGAATTCATTTAAATAATGAGACAGCTAAAAACCCGCTTATCATTGATCAATCGATTGAATTTTTTAATGAATATCTTAAAAACTTTAAAGAATCCATTAATTTCGAAGTAAATCACACTAAAATTATTGCTGAATTGCTTTTAAATAAACTAGTAATTAGAAAAGAATTATTAACCCATTATAGAACAGGAACGTCTTTAAAAGAAGTAACACTAGTAATTGAAAAAGCCATAAAAAATACTGAATTGCTATTAGCATCCTATCGAAAGATGTGGTTATCTCGTTACAAACCGTTTGGTTTAGATGTTATTCAATCACGTCTTGCTACATTACTATATCGATACAAAGAAACAATTACACGAATAAATGAGTATGAAAACAATGTAATTGATAAAATCGATGAGTTAGAAGAAAAAGTAGGACCCTATCAATCGATAAGAATGAATCATATGAATATAGCATATTCAAGTATTCATGTTTTATCTTACTAAAAAATAGATATAAAAAAACCTGAATTTATTAATTCAGGTTTTTTACTATATTTTATTTACTATATTAAATTGTTTTCTTTTTTATTTAAGAATAAAACTGCTAAATCTACTTGTGTGGTGATCGTATTGCTATAACCTGGATGAATATAGATTTTTTCTCCACCAAGTTCAGTATTAACTCCATCATAAGTCGTTGTATATCGATCAGCATGAGGTGCATTTACAACAGCAACGCGATTTGAAGTCATTGGAACACGATACATAGTACCCTCAATTTTACGATATAAATATACTTCGTGCCATGTCGCTGTTCTTACTTCTGTAGTTGTTTCAATCGTTGGCTTAGCTTCATTGTTTACTTGGTCGATTGCGTTAACTCGTTTATATTCAGCTAAAGCTCCAGTACCATGACCTGGTGATCTAAAGATGGGACTCTTGAAATCTTCTGGATCATTCCATCCATATTCTTCTCTCATTCTTATAGATTCAGGTAAAGTTGATTTTTCAATTACTTCAATTTGCATTTGTAAATAGTTTGGTTTTGGGCTATAAACTAACATTCTAACTTTATCACCAGGTAAATAATAATATTCAGTATATTTAAAATGCCAGTTTGCAATACAATTTTTATAATTGCTTGTTCCTGAACAAGAAACAGCATAGTTACCGTTATGTACATCATAACCACCTGCGTCAGTTTCTACATCAGTTATATAACGCCAGAAAGGTCTAAATGCGATACTTCCTCTTGACAAATTAGTACAATTAGCATCTGTACAAACTTTTGAAAATGATAATCCTATATCAGATTCTGTTGTAGCGTTTCCACCCATATAAATTGACGGATTATCTAGATTTTTAGCATTTGGATCTACATCTAACTCTGGATTGTATGAATTATTTTCATAACGTGTAATTTTTGCAGTAGGTAGAGTGATTGTTCCTTCAATTCCATACCATACATCTTTAGAAGATACTACTTTATGATACCATGCACCACTAAAAACTCCGGGAGCTGATGGTTTTGGTTGTTCATTAGGTATAACACCGAAATAAACCGGTGGAGCTTGGTAAATACTCGTATCAATAACAGTCACAAATTTTGATAGTGATGTTGCTGAATTACCTGCTCTATCAGTTAAAAAATAAAGTATTTCATAAACACCAGGAACGTTTTTATCGAAATTACCAATATTCATTTCAATTCTGTTGGTAATATTTCCTTCAAGATTATCCATTCCTGTTATACCATCTAATAAATTATAATCTTCACCTTGATTAATCACCACCGATTTTGCACTACTATCGATCTTAAGTAGTGGGCTAATAGTGTCTTTTAAGATGGGGTCTTCTGTTGTATTTGTTGTTTCAGAAGTAGGTTCTAAAGTAGTTGTAAGTGTACAACCATATACTAGAGGTACTAAAGAAACAATCAATAATATCATGATAAATTTAATTGACTTCATCCTATTCCTCCATTCATTCAAAGGGTTTTCATTAAATATTATACACGAGAAACTATTAAAAGTAAATACTTGTTTAGACAAGATAAATATGTTAAAATATCAGTTGTATAAACATGTTTTATAAAGCGTTTTTAATTGATTAAAAAAATTAATATATGATTTAATTAATAAGTAAGTGAGGGAGAAAATGAAAAAGATTATAACCATTATGATCATCTTTTTGTTATCAAGTTTTTTTTATTTAAATGTTGAAGCAGCTGGTTTAGAGTTTACTAAAGGTGAGTTTAGTACCAGTGCATTATCAATTGGTGTAGAGCATATGAATTCAAGTTCAACAATTATAAATGATGTTGGCACAAGTTCAAAACAAAATATAAATGTAGTTATAAAAAATAATGATGCTAAGAATGTAAAAGTTGTTACTTGGACAAAATTTACGAGTTCTGGTGCCTGGACCTTTGGGACCGTTGAAGACATTGCTAGAGACTTTGAAAATAAGAATCCTGGATATAGTGTATTAGCGGGAGTGAATGGTGATTATTTCGCTTATTCTCCAAGCAGGTCAGTTAATTCTAATATAAATGCTAATGGAGATATTATTAAAGCGTCTAATCATACTAAATATTTATCCGTTGGAATTAACTCTAGTGCAACTGATTTAGTTATCAACAAAACAATGGACTTTGGCAGTTTATATTATTTAACAATTTATGAACCTAATACAAATAAAATATTACGTGTAGTAAAATTACAAGGCTTAAATGCTAAAGCACTGTCAGCTGACGCAACAACAGTTTATTATAATGGTACAACGATTAATTTAGATGGAGCTAAAAAGTTTGTTGTTAAAACTCCCATCGGACTATCTTTTATGGATACACATTTATATGCTAAGGGTCAAATTTCTGAATCTACCTATGAAAACTTAACAGTGTCTGATAAGGAATTTGCGGTAGTGACAAATGATCAAACCCTTCTACAATTATTAGATCAATTTCCGATAGTTAGAGTCCAAAAAATGATATCAGGAAATTTACTTAATACAAATAGTGTGATTGGTATAGATAGTCAAATTCTGAAAGATGGAAATGTTCGATCATTTACTCAAATTGATGGACAAAGTGATAGTAATAATCGAAGTAGACATCCTAGAACAAGTTTTGGTATTTCTGAAAATGGAAGTTTTATCATTGCGACTGTTGATGGTCGTCAAGTTACTGGGGATGCTGGTGTTTATTCTAGTGGTGTAGACTTAAGAGAATTAGCTTTAATTATGAAATCATATGGTGCCGTCCAGGCTTTCAATCTTGATGGTGGCGGATCTTCAGAAATGGTTATCAAAAACGAAAGTGGAGAAATTGAGACGATAAATAGTCCATCAGAAGGACCAAATTTCCCGATTGGGCATACTTATCACAAAAGTGCATATCGAAGTGTAGCTAATGCGTTATTATTTGTAGTACCTGACATTAATGTACAATCGAATTATAGTATTATTACTAGTAACTCACTATTATTAGATTATCAAATAAATGCTACTTCTAATATAAGTGTTGAACAAAGTAGGTTAATAGTTAATAGTGAGATATTAACTTTAAATGAACAAAGTGGTCACATTAGTTTAACTAATTTAATTGAAAATGGACTAAATACTGTTAACTTCGAATTTACCTATCTAAAAAATGGTGAACGATTCACAAAAGTATTTGAAAGTAAAATTATTGACCTTTCAATCGATTCAGGTAATCGTGAACCAAATGAACCAACAAACTTTACTGTTGAATTTATTGATATTGAAGATACTGATAACTTTGAAGTTAAAGTTTGTTATGTAGATACTGATAAAATGATAACAAAGTTGAGTGTACTTTTAAAAAATGTTAATTTATATATCCCTGCTAGTTCAGAAAATGACTCATGTCAGACTGCTATTATACTAAATGCTAAAAATAATACTACTTATGAATTTAACATCAAATATTTTTTTAATGAAAATAGCGAATCAAGAAATTTAGAAACAACCTATAGTCATACTTTTAAACCAAATAATGAAGAGCCTATCGATCAAGAACCAATTGATGAAATCCCAATAGTTGAAAAAGATAATGATTATTTATTAATTAGTATAATTGGTGGTTTCATTATATTATGTGCTAGTGTAACAATTTATATTGTTAGTAAAAGGAGAATTTAATGAGTAAGTATACTTATGAGAATTTTAAAAATGCTCCAGTACATCTAAGTGAGATAGTAGATGAATTACCTAAAATTGCTACTCCTAATTGTTTTCAAGGAGCATGGTATCGGAAATGTGTTTCAAATCGTGATCACTGGATTGGAATAGAAGCTCTCGTTGTTTTGCCAGAATTTTATCCTGATCCAGAAAGATTAGAATATTTTGAAAAGGAAAATCATTTAAAGATTAAAAAACCTTATCAAAGACCTCTCGATTCTCCTTCCATTTATCTTGGTGGATTTGCAGGATTTGAAACAGATATCGGTTTTGGCTTTAATCGAGGATATGTAAATAAAGAGCGTACAGAAGTTAGCGACCATAAATTTGCCTTTGTTCCGTTTTGGCGCTATATCTATCCTGATGAAAATCAAGTGATTAAAAATATCTATAAATTATTTTCATTTGAACAATTAGAATTTTATTTCTATCCTGGAGATAAAATAAGACTATCAGTATTTTGTCCTGAAGAAAATTATTTACAATTATCAATAGAATTAGTTTCAGCAACAAATATAGAAAAGTACATTAACTTAAGAAAAACTCTAGAGGTTAAAACTGATCATGTTCACTTTTTAAGTCCATTCATACCATCACCTGGACAAGGAGTAAACAAAGCAGAGTTTAAAAGAGTTAATGCAATCGATCAGTTTTATAATGAAGGAAAAAGAGCTAAAAACACAAACGCTTATACAACTGAGACAATTTGGGAAGAGGTTTATTTATATCGAATTATCGGAGACAAGCTAGTAAAAGTACCATTTAATGAAGATCGGTATGCAGAAATGAGCTGTCCTATAGAAGAAGCAATTAAAATTAATTATCAAAATGTGAATAAAAAATTAGGTGGCGAAAGGGCAGCAATTGTGCCTAAAGGAGTGAATTATTAATGAAAAAAATAGTTTATTTATCACTAGACGAAAGACCTTGTAATTATGAATTTCCTTATATGATGTTTAATAACGACGAATTTCAAATTAAAAGGATTGATTTATCCCTTTTAGGTTATAAGAAAAAAAGCGCAAATATTGAAGCAGTATCACAATGGCTTTATGATGAGTGTATGGACGCTTATGGATTAGTTCTTTCTATTGATACTCTAGTATATGGAGGTATTGTCCCTTCAAGATTACATCATGATTCGGTGGATGTTCTAAAAGATAGATTGGAAATATTAAAAAAGATAAAAATAAAAAATCCAAGTCTTATCACCTATGCTTTCCAATTAATTATGCGTTGCCCTGGCTATAATAGTTCAGATGAAGAGCCTGATTACTATGAAAAATATGGTGTTAACATTTTTAAAAATGGTTTTATTAATCATTTAATTTCAGTTAATAAAGCAAAAGAAGAAGATATTCATTTTTTAGAAACACATCCAGTTCCTGATGAATTTTTATCTGATTTTAAAAATAGAAGAGAAGTAAATCGAGAAATAAATGCTGAAACTTTAAACTATGTTGAAAGTCATGTTATTGACTTTTTAGTTATACCTCAAGATGATTCAGCAGAATATGGGTTTACCGCAATTGATCAAGATTTTGTAAGAAAAATTGTTGATGAAAAGAAATTAAATACAAAAGTGTATATGTATCCTGGAGCAGATGAAGTAGGAATGACATTAATGTCAAGAATGTATACTAAATTTAAAAATAAACGTCCTAAAATTTATATAAAGTATCCTTCTATTACTTCAGGACAAATCATACCCAACATTGAAGATCGCTTTTTAGATACTACTGTCAAGTACCATATTATGGTATCTGGAGGAATCGTCGTTACGTCTTTAGAAGAGTGTGATGCAGTTGCTTTTATAAATGCGCCTGCAGATCGGATGTTATCACGTTTATCACCAAAAGAAGAAGGTCAAGGAATGACTACTTTAAGAAATATGGTAGAAGCGTTCGAGTTCATTGAATATGCTTTAAAATTAAGAAACAAAGCAATTATCATTGGTGACGTCACTTATGGTAATGGCAGCAGTTTAGAAATTTACAACTATTTAGTGCTTAAGGATATGTTGTTTGATATAGCTGCCTATGGAGGATGGAATACTGCATCAAATGCGATAGGTGGAGCAATTGCTCAAGGTATGGCTTATGTTATAAATGGTAAAACAAAACAACATATGGATTTCTTAATGTTAAGATATGTTGAAGATATTGCTTATGATGGTTATGTAAGACAACTCATCAAAAATGAAATATTACCTAATTATCCACAATTTAATTATTATAATGTTCTAGAGACCAGAGGACTATTTACAGATATTTTAAATGAACAACTTCAATTATTTATAAATACAAAAATGCCTGAATTAATTCCCTTTATCGAAATCAAAGATATCTTTATGCCTTGGAAAAGAATGTATGAAATAGGCATGGACATCGTTTATAAAGAAGGAGTAAATAAGTAATGGTAAAAATAGTAGATGCTGTTGTTCTTGGCGCAAGCATTGGTGGATGTTTAGCTGCATTATCTATTGCGAAAAAAGGATTTCACGTCATATTAACAGAAGAATATGCTTGGATTGGTGGACAATTTACTAGTCAAGGTGTACCAAGTGATGAACATGATTTAATTGAGAAATATGGTTGTACAAAATCATATCGCATGTTTAGAAATAGAGTCAGAGAATTGTATAAGAATGACCCATTAGTAAAAGATGAAGTTAAAAATGACAAGGAATTAAATCCTGGTGGTGGTTGGGTTAGTCGTATTTCACATGATCCGCGCTTAACTCTTCAAATTTTACATGAAATGTTAGAGGAATATGTTGAAAATGGCTTAATTACGATATTAACAGGTTACAAACCTGTTGGAACTGATACATCAAATGATAAAATAAATGAAATTCTAATTGAAAATGTAAGTACACAGGAACAACATATATTAAAAGCTAAAATCTTTTTAGATGCTACTGACACAGGTGAAGTGTTACCTTTAACACAAACAGAATATGTGACAGGAAGAGAATCAAAAGCAATGTATCAGGAATTACATGCATTAGATGAAGCTGATCCTTATGATATGCAGTCAATTACTTGGATTTGTGCTTTAGAATATTGTGAAGGAGAAAATCATACGATTGAAAAACCAGAAAAATATGATTTCTTCAAGAATTATCAAATGAATTATGCAGATGATGTCATTTTAAGTTGGTATGGTCCAGATGGAAATAACAAAGGAAAAAAACGTTTGTATGGTATGTTTGGATGGCCAAAAGGCGAAGATGGAAGAGTAATCCCTTGTTTATTCCCTTATCGTCGTGTGATCAATGGAAGTAATTATAAAGAAAAAATAAATGACGTATCTTTAATTAACTGGCCACAGAATGATTATTACCTTGGTAATGTCATCGAAGATTATAATGCTGAATTCCATAAATATATGTCAAAGCAACAAACTTTATCTTTAGTCTATTGGTTACAAACTGAAGCAAAAAGACCAGATGGTGGTAAGGGATATCCTGGATTAAAATTAAGAGGAGATGTCTTAGGAACCACAGATGGATTAGCTCAAGCTCCTTATATTAGAGAATCAAGAAGACTTAAAGCATTGTATACAATAAAAGAACAAGATATAAGCGTTGAAAATAATAAATCACTTCCACATTTTTGGGATACCATTGGGATTGGTAGTTATAAGATTGATATGCATATGACAACAAAGTCAAATAGCTATTTCTATTATGCAACTTGGCCATTTGAAATTCCATTAGGAAGTATCATTCCACAAAAAACGAAAAATTTACTTGCGGCATGTAAAAATATTGGTACAACACATCTAACCAATAGTTGTTATAGACTTCATCCAGTTGAATGGAATATTGGTGAATCTGCTGGTTATTTTGCTGCATTTTGCTTAGAACATGATTTACTACCTCATGAAGTTTATAGTTCAAAAGATTCAGTGAGGAAGTTTCAAACTGAATTAGATAGTGTAGGCGTTGAATTACATTGGTCAGAAGATATAAATAATTTATATAAATAAATAATAAAAATTAAGGAGGATATATGTTTAAAAATGTGCTTACTTTTATATTGTTAATGGTATTAGTATCAATATTAGCTGCTTGCAGTACAAAAAATACTACAAATACAACAGAATTAACAACAACTGGAACTACAACACAAGTTATAGATACAATACCACCAGCTTATGTTGGCGGAATAACAGATTTAGAACATATAAAAGGCGTACAAATTGACCTATTGCAAGGAATAAATGTTATTGATAATGTTCCGAATAAAGCAATTGAGTTGTCAGTTATTGAAAATGGTGGATATAACAAAGATGTTTCTGGTGTATACACCCTTGTTATTGAGGCAAAAGATAGTGCAGGTAATACAAAAACTATAAATCGAAAAGTAACTGTATTAAATACAATGACTAAAACAATCAGTGCAGTGGTAATGGGCGACAGTTATGCAGAGTACGAAATGAATAGCATGACAGCATTAACTTATACATCTGGTGGTACTGCATTTAAAAAATATGATACGATTCAAGTGATGACTAAAGATTTTTTTGTTGAACAATTTAATCTAAATAAAGCTAACCACACTAATAACGGTGGAGTTCCTTATTTATCGAACGGTGTAGTGGTAATTGTTGATAACAATTTGAATACTAAACACGTTAGAATTGCTTCAGGGATATCTGTTGAAATGAATGGTGAAGGTGTTGTTAAAACAAGTAACTTATCATGGACTAATTCAATAGATGTAGTTAATGGTGGTGGAAATTTTAAAGGTATCGTTGAAACCTTAGAATCGGTAATTCCAGATGGAGGCTTTATCCTATTTACAGCAAGTGCTGAAGAACAAAATAGTAAAAGATTTTTTATTCAAAATTTATTTTATAGTGATTATACTAGTGGTACGATAGCAACAAGTCAATTTGATGTGGATTACGCTAATATTACTTTAGAGATTGATGAGGATTATCAAGAAGTTCTCATTGTACGTCCCGGGGACACTCCGAATCCTGTTAATGGAATAATTAAACAAGATATGGTTTTAGAAGGAATACCATTTACAGTGTATTATAAAAATGATGGATTACCTAAATCAATCATTTACTTTTTCCATGGTTTTAGCGGAGATCGCAATTCGGGAATAATGGGTAGAGGTGAAGATTTAGCTAAAATGGGTTACTATGTAGTAGCTATGGATGCTTATTTACATGGTGATAGAGAACCAGTATTTTTCGATCAGTTATCCTATGCTGAAAAACAAAGGGATATTGTAAATATCCAGATTAGAACTGCTGAAGATGCAAAACATCTTTTTGATAAGTACTTTAAAAATTGGGATGGAATTAATAAAGATAAAGTTTATGCCTATGGTGTCTCAATGGGTGCTGGTGTTACATTTTATCTTGCTACAATTATGGATGAATTAAAAACATTCGCAAGTATAGTAGGTTCACCATCATTCTATGAGTTTTATCAATATAAAAAAGAACAATATCGTTTTCCAGATGATGAACGTTATTATCTGAATTTAAATAGTTATATTGAAAAAGATCCATTAATCAACCATGAAAGATTACTTGGTAAAAACATCTTTATGGGAAATGGATCTACTGATACTACTGTTCCTTTAGTTTATGCTAAAGAACTTGCAGAAACCTTAAATTCCCCAAATGTATTCTTTAAGATTTATGAAACAGGTCATTCTTCAACACCTCAAATGCAAGAAGATTCATATGAATTTTTATTAAATCATTAAAAAAGTAGTAAAAAATCAACAAACATGAAACGTGTTTGTTGATTTTTACTATTTCATTTTCCCAATAAATGAAATCATTGTCTTATTTATAAGGTAGCGAATTTATCAAGATTAATGCAAGTTTATACAAATGAGTCTTAGTAAAGTCAATAAAATTTTTAAAAGCCCTTACAAAAATCACTTGACTATATAAGTTAGTTGTATTACAATAAGTATATACAAGTTAAATTATTTAGGAGGAGAATATGTTAAAAAAAATATTTTCATTATTACTTGTTTCAGTATTTGGTATTACTTTACTGGCATGTAGCAATACAACAACTAGTGAAGAAAAAACAACAGCTACAACACAAACATCTGCTACAACAGTAGGGTCAACAGATAAAATCCCACCCGCATTTGTTGGTGCAGTACAAGGTAAATTACAAGCTGTTGAACAATTAAAAGGTGAAGAAATTGATTTATTAGAAGGTGTTCAAGCTAGAGATAATGTAGTTGGAACAGACGTTGAAATAGCCATTATAAATTATGGTGGATATGACAAAGAAATACCAGGTGAATATACAATTACAATTCAAGCAGAAGATGAAGTAGGAAATAAATCTACTGTAGAGAAAATAGTAACTGTATTGCCAACAATAACTCGTACCTTTGATGCTTTAAAAATTGGAGAAAGTATAGTAGAATATTCATACAACAATACAATTGCATTAGAGTATGAAAATGTACTAGGGTATGGTTTAATTGCTAGAACTACTGACGTAGTTCAACTTATGACGAAAGAATTCTTTGTTGCTGAATATAATGAACACAAAACACTACATGCAGAAAATGGTAATGTTCCTTATTTGCCATATGGTGTTCTAGTTATTACTGATGAAGATTTGAAAGTTCAACTAGTAAGACTTGATATAGGTATTTTAGCTG
>JARDZP010000049.1 GCA_029240795.1 Haloplasmataceae bacterium
TAAAAATAAAAGTAAGACAAATATAATCCGTTTCATTCTCATCATCCTTTATTTAAATTCATTTTAGTATTAACCAAAAATAAAAAAGATATCAATACACAGACTAGAACTATCCCAAAAAAGACCAGATTCATCTCTTAGGTGTCATTTCATTTTTAAATATCGTGTTTTTATTATTCAATGTTCAACAAATAATAAAAAAAAACTAATCTAAAGTGATTAGTTCTTTTTACATTAACAAATAATTTATTTAATTGTTTTTAAAGTTAAGATATGGATAGTAACTAATAATGACATAGATATTGATATGATTCGTACAGTTAAATTATCAACAATAAACACTAAGGTGATGAAAGATGGTATCCAAATAAATAATAAGGTCGAAATTTTAAATTGTTTAGTAATTTCACGTCTTTCAACATAATTTTGAACATGTACACCAAAATATTTTATATTTATTACTTTTTGATATAACTTTTGCGAACTATTTATATAACATATACCAGCTACAATAAGAAATGGTGTTGTAGGCATAACTGGTACTATGATACCAATTAAACCAATAACTAAAAATATTGTACCTATGATAATTAACATTATTTTTAAAATACTCTTCATAATTACACCTTCTAATCCAGACTATCTTTTATTATATCTTAAATGAAATAGTGGTTCAACAAAATATTACTGGTAAAAAAGGTATTAATATGTAAATTTTTTAACTTTTTCCTTTATTGTTTTAAAGTCTTCATTAAGATCAGCTTTTGTTACATCAATTGGATCACTAAAATTAAGTTCGATTTTATTAAAAGGAAGTGGGATGACGTATTTATCCCATCTTTTATTTAAATTAATTTTTCTTTTACATTTTATTGATACACAAACAAATTGACGCTTATTTAATAAAGCAACCATAAATGGAAAAGATTTAGGTTCATGATATGGACCTAGTGGACCATCTAGTGTAGTCGCTAAATTTGCTTTTTTTTCACCATTTATTTCTCTTCTAATTTTAAAAAGAAAATTACCTCCAGCTTCACTCTCATCTGGTACTCTAATAGGGTGATATTTAAATGCATCACATAATGCTGAAATATAATCACCCCTCTTGTTAACAGTTGTAATAATATACATATTTCCATCTCTTAAGTATGGAAAAGCAGTATAACTATTTCCATGCCAAAATCCAAAAATATATTTTTCTTCTTGATTTAATAAATGATAATTTCCTTTTGAAATAATTTTACTTGTTCTATAAACAAATTTTATATAATATATAAAAAATTTTGAAAAGATATTTCCTAACATGACTACAAAAACTCCTTTATTATTTATCTTTTCGCTTTTTAATATGCATTTTCACCTTATTTTGATGAATTTTTTTAAAATAAATACTTTGAACATTTTTTGCCATCGCATCTATTGAATTATTCTGTGCAAATTCATAAGCGTTATTTGACATTTCTAGTAATTTTTCTTCATTTTCCATTAGATAAATAACTTTTTGTGCCCAAGATGTTACCTCTTTTTTTGTCTTAAACCCATTATAATTATTAATAATCACATCATCTGTTCCACTTGATCTAATCGCCACAATAGGACATTTTCCTGCCATTGCTTCGAGTAATACCATACCTTGCGTTTCTGAAACAGAACTAAAAATGAAAATGTCAGAAGCAGTATAATATTTAATAACTTCATCATTTGGAATTGATCCAGTTAAATAAACAACTTCCTCTAAATGATTTTCTTTTATTTTATTATTAATATTTTGTTTTTCTGGTCCATCACCAATTAATAAACATTTAAATTTCACTTTTGATTGTTCGTGAATGTACTTTAAACCATCTAACAGAAAATAGATATTTTTCTCTTTTGATAATCTCGATACAGAACACAAAAGCATCTCGTCATTTATATGATATTTTTCCTTGATATTTTTTATATCATCAGGATTTATATTTTGATATAGATCTATGTTTATTCCCGTAGGTAATATAAATTTTTCTTTACTCACACCGATATTTTCTAAATATTCTTTAGCTGTAGTAGTAGGTGCAATGACACCATCACAATTTTGTGAAAACTTTTTAATCATATGATGAGAAAAAAGATTTTGAAATGTCTTTTGAAATAGAGGTAAATAATGAGAATATTTTTCATAACGGGTATGGTAGGTAAAAATGATAGGTAACAGACTCAGTTTCGCTAACATCATGCCTTTCTTACCCATCCAAAAAGGATGATGTAAATGAACTATATCAAAATTTTGACTCAAAAAAGCCTGATTAATTTTCTTAGAGAGA
The DNA here is from genome assembly GCA_029240795.1 of Haloplasmataceae bacterium. GTDB lineage: Bacteria > Bacillota_I > Bacilli_A > Haloplasmatales > Haloplasmataceae > JARDZP01. The sequence continues at coordinate 2,307 of JARDZP010000049.1, forward strand.
ATATTTACGATTGCAAAATCAAATTCTTTACTATGATGATATACTAGTAGTTTACATCTAACAACATTACATTCATCCTCATTATTTTCAGGATACATCGGAGCAAAAATGGTAACTTGATGCCCTAATTTTGATAGACCAATTGCTAGTCTTTTGATAGAAATCGGTACACCACCAATAAAAGGATAATAGTTATTAGTAAACATCGCAACATTCAATTTATTAGTTTGATTGAAATCGTCATCACTATCTTCAAAATCTGGATAATAATCGATATCATTAAATATTTTATAATAGAGTAGGATAACCAATAATATGAGTAAACAGCCTAACAATGTACTATTAATAAAGTTTGTGTAAAATAACGCGTGTATATAGACCCATATATTTTGCATCACGCGATAAAACGGGTTGTTTGATAATGTTTCTTGCTTAACAACGCTATAATCAACTATTCCATCTTTAACTGTTACTTTCATATAATGATAAAAACTATTTTCATCATTAACGATTAATTCTCCACCTGCTCCACCACTATTAAAGTAATCTACACCAGCGATATTTTTCTCATAATGTATGACAGAACCAGAAGAAAAAACGGCTGTAACATTATATTTAGAAAATGTATTCGTTAAAAAAGTTCTATAAGCCTCATCTTCAATATGATTATTTTCACTATTTAATAGAGTCTTGTCTTCAATTATAAATGCGGGTCGATTCATAAACACAAATTTATATGTAAAATCATTATGTGTTTCAAGTTCATCTAGAATCCATTCGCGCAATAATACTTCACTAGTAGTACCTGTTGTATCAATAAATAAAAAGAAAGCATCATCTATCGTATATGAAAAAAATAATGGTCCGTAATGTTCATAAAAGCGCATTGCTCCATCATCACTTACTTCATTATCACCAATTCCAACGATTGTAGGTACATTAATTTTATTTAAGGTTTTTTCTAAGATTATATATTTGTCTTCTGATCCACTTCTAACACCATTACCAGTTGAAACCACAAAATCTAATTCTTGATCATTGTTAATTTTTTGCATAATATCACGATCAAAAATATTAATGGAATTTTTAATATTTCCTAGTACCGCAAACGAAATTCCATCGTCTTTATAAATATCATCTAACTTTTGTAAATTGTAGTAATTTTCTGACTCATATTTATTACTAAAAAAAGAAATATTAATACGATACATTAATATAATTGTCATTAGCAAAATATCTAGAAAGAGAATTATTTTTAGTATTGAAAATTTCTTCATAATAATGCACCTACTTCTTTTTTAATATTTCTTGATAAAATAAAATTAAACCTATAATTAAACCTATATAAATCGTAAAAAAACGCCATGAAAAGGTTAATGATAGAAGGTGATTTGGATTAACAACAAAATTTTGAAACATAGTGACAAATCCACCTTCAGCAATACCTGTTGCACCAGGAGTTGGGGCAAAATAAGTCAAAAATGTGATTAGGACTTGCATCGACATAATTGAAGTAACTGTTAATTCATTATAATTTAGTCCATGATATAAAATAACTGGAAACATAAAAAGGGAAATTAAAAAACATATTGTGCAAAAAATAGAACTCATGATATATTTAGGATTACCAGTAAAAAATAATTTAACACTATATGCAAAACGATCTATTTCTATAAATAATGTTTTTATAATTCTTTTTTTAAATTTTTCACTCATCATATTTTTGTTTTTCAAAAATTTAGTAAAAAGATAAATATACTTTTTTATAATTTTCGTATCTTTTATAACTTTAATACTTAAAAAAATTGATACTAAAAAAATTAAAATTAACATTATACTAATGATCAAGTTATTAGGTAAGATACTACGAATATCAGCATTCAACATTAATATAAAGGGAGAAGCAATAAAGAAAAAGAAAATGGGTAATATCGTTCTAATCGAAGCAGCTGCCGTTGAATGTCCAACAGCCACCCCCTTTTTAGTTAGAAAATAAATTTGCGCAAACCCACCACCTGAAGCAAATGGAGTTACATTTGAAACAAAAATATTAATAAAAGCTAATTTAATCATATATAAAAAATTAATTTTAATATTAAGTGTTCTTAAAATATAATAAAATCTTAAAGTATCCAATAAGAAATAAATTATTAATAAGATAAACAATTGAATTAAAACATCAAAAGAATAAATTTCCATAATATTAAATGAAGCTTGTCCATTTAGATTAAATTGTTTATATATAAATAAGATAGTTAATATCGATATAACAATAAAAAATAGTGTTAAAATTAAATAAGTGTAAAGTTTATCTTTCATAAATTCACCTTTGTTTACATAATTTGTAATTTTATCATATCATGAAAATGACAAATTTTGAAGTAAAAGTGTGATATTAAATACCTTTTTCAGCTTAGCTAATTTCATTTTGTAAATGGATTCTTTTCCTTCAATTATATTTTAACTTAATAAAAAAAAGTATATCATAGTGACTATGTTTTTTACCTAGATGTTATTAATTCAAACAGGCTTTAACCACATTTTTGGTTAAAGCCTTTATGTATCTTAGAAAATATTCAACTTTTTACAAATCTTAATATAATTTTCTACTCCTTTAATTAAGACATCTTCATTAAAATTAAAGTAACAACTATGGAGTGGATGTATATAACCTAATGCTTCATTACGAGTGCCTAAAAACATAAACACTCCTGGTACAGCTTCTTGATAATATGAAAAATCTTCAGCAAGCATGACAGGTTTCATATATTCGATATCCGTTTCATTTATACTAGAATTGATCATATCGAATAATTGACTATCATTTACAACAGGAGGATAAAAATCCCTAACTTCAAGTTCGATTTTTACGCCATACATCGCTTCTAGTCCTAAATTTATTTGACCCATGCGTTGTTTAATTGTGTTATATACCTCCGTATTAAAAGCTCGAATAGTACCTTCTAACCTAACTTTACCACAAATGATATTTCTTGCTTCTCCACCGGTAATTTTGCCAAGTGTAACGACTGCTCCTTGAATAGGCTCGATATTTCTACTTATGATACTTTGATATGCACTTATTAAATTTGCGGCAACTACAATACCATCTACGCCCTGATGTGGCATTGCCCCGTGACTACTTGTTGCGTATATATTTATATCAACTTCACCACTTTGTGCCATCATCGGTCCATCTACTAAGCCAATTTTACCTTCTACAATATTAGGATAAAGGTGAAAGCCAAAAATAGCTTCAACATGATATTTTTTTAAATATCCCTTTTCAACTAAAACTTTTGCCCCACCTGGTCCTTCTTCAGCTGGTTGAAATATTAAAACAACTGTTTTTTCTAAATTTTCGATTTGTGATAAATACATCGCAAAGCCTAAAAGTAGAGACATGTGACCATCATGACCGCAAGCATGCATTCTTCCATTATGAGTAGATTTAAAAGGAACTTCCGTTTTTTCTTCTACCATTAAAGCATCCATATCAGCCCTAAAAGCGATAGCTTCTTTAACTTTGCCTTTTTTTACAGCGATCACACCTGTACCAATAACCTCTTCATAAGTATAACCATATTTGGTTAGTATGTCTTTTACAAATTGAGAAGTTTCAACTTCATTAAAGCCAGTTTCAGGTATTTGGTGAAGTTTTCTTCTTATGTCTTTCATTTCCCTTTTTATATCAAGTAAATCCATAGCAATCCATCCTTTATAAAAAGTAGGTATCAATGATACCTACTACTTTCTTAGATCTTCCAAAATCTGGGTTTTTTCATTTGTTTTTTCGTCTTTATCTTTAATAACTTTTGCAGGTGTTCCAGCAACAACTGTATTTGGTTCTACATCTTTTGTTACAACCGCACCGGCTGCAACTACTGCACCTTTGCCAATTCTTACACCTTCAAGAATAACAGCATTAGCACCAACCAATACATTATCTTCTATAATAACAGGTGTTTTACTTGGTGGTTCTAGGACTCCTGCAACGACAGCTCCCGCACCAATATGGCAGTTTTTACCTATAGTACCTCGAGCACCAACAACTGCATTCATGTCAATCATTGTTCCATCGCCAATTTCAGCACCAATATTTATAACTGCACCCATCATGATTACAGAGTTTTTACCGATAACTACTCGATCACGAATAATTGCTCCTGGTTCAATACGGGCTTGAATATTTTTAATGTTAAGTAGGGGAATAGCTGAATTACGTCGATCACTTTCAATTTCAAAATCTACGATCTTTACAGCGTTTTTTGTTAAAAATTCTTGTACTACTTCGTATTCACCGAATAAAACAACTGAATTTCCCTCACCAAAAACTTTTAACCCGCTAAAATCTAAGCCTATAAGCTCACCTTTTAAATACACTTTTACTGGTGTAGCTTTTTTAGCTTCCTTTATAAATCTAGCTATTTCATATGGATCATTAAAATTATATTGTTCGTTACTCACTTATTTACCTTCCTTTTTAAAATTAAAGATATCGTTCATTGTAAATAAACCTGTATCTTTTTTAATTATAAATTGTGCAGCTTTTATCGCACCAAGGGCAAAGATATTTTTCGATAATGCGGTGTGTTTAAATTCAATAATTTCATCATTACCTGCAAATATTACCGTATGTTCACCAGGGATTGTTCCACCACGAATTGCATGAATACCAATTTCTTGTGGTTCGCGTTTGGCATTTCCGCCACTTCTACCATAGACATATTCCATTCTATTTCCTAGTGATTCATTAATCGCATCAGCTAATAATTTCGCTGTACCACTTGGAGCATCAATTTTTCTATTATGATGTTTTTCAATGATTTCAATATCAAAACTATCAATGAGTACAGCACTAACTTGCTTTAAAATATTCGCAAGAATATTTATTCCTAGTGACATGTTCGCTGATTGAAGAATTGCGAATTCTGTTGAAGCAATATGAATTTTTTGATTATCATCTTCAGATAACCCAGTCGTCGCTATGACTAAAGGAACTTTTCTTTTTAGAGAAAAGATTAATAATTGGTCTAAATAGGATGGATGAGAAAAATCGATAATTACATCTACTTCGCCATTAAAATCATTTAGATGTTCGTAAACTTTGTAAGAGTTATTAAATTTATTTACATCTTTATCTATTCCCGCAACAACTTCAAATTCACTATTTTGTAACAATAAATTACTTAACACTTGACCCATTTTACCATTACATCCAAAAATGATTGCTTTAATCATGATTATTCCTCCAGTATTGTTAATCCCAAATCTAACATGTCTTTTCTTAATACTTCTTTATTTTTAGTCTCCATTTCAACTAGTGGTAATCTAAATCCGCCAACATGCATTCCCATTAAATTCATAGCCGTTTTAATTGGAATCGGATTGTTTTCTATAAATAATGAATGGATTAGTTTATTTAACTTAAGTTGTAACTTTCTTGCTTCATTAACATTACCGTTTAAATAATGATAACAAAGATCGTGTGTTTCTTTCGGTAGAATATTGGCAGAAACAGAAATAACTCCCACGCCGCCTATAGACATAATAGGGACAACTTGATCATCATTACCTGAGTAAATATAAAAGTCATCATCACATAGACGGGCGATTTCTGCGATTTGACTAATGTCTCCACTCGCTTCCTTCACAGCTCTGATATTTTTGTGTTTTGACAGTTCACAAACTGTATTTGGTAATAAATTTAAACCTGTTCTGCTCGGTACATTATATAAAATAATCGGTATATTCACTTCATTAGCAATCGCAAAATAGTGTTCAATTAAACCTTTTTGCGTTGTTTTATTATAATAAGGAGTTACAAGTAATAATGCATTTGCGCCAACACCTTCAGCAAACTTACTAAGTTCAATCGCATCTTTAGTATTATTACTACCTGTACCAGCAATTACTTGGATTCTACCCCCTGTATGACGTACAGTAAACTCAATTGCTGCTTTTTTTTCTTCTTTTGATAAAGTTGCTGACTCCCCAGTCGTTCCACAAATGATGATCGCATCCGTATTATTTTCAATATGCCAATCAATTAATTCAGCTAACTTTTCAAAATTAATCTCATCATTTTTAAATGGTGTTACAAGCGCAACACCAGAACCTTTAAATAAACTCATAAAATCATTCCTTTATTAATAATTCGGCAATTTGCACTGCGTTTGTAGCCGCACCTTTTCTGATATTATCGGCTACAACCCAGATGTTGATTCCATTTTCAACGCTAAAGTCACGACGAATTCTACCTACATAAACTTCATCTGTACCACTAGCATAAATAGGCATTGGATAAATATTGTTTTTTACATCATCTTGCACGATAATACCTGGATGATTTCTTAATACTTCAAATACTTTTTCCAATTCAAATGAATTTTCAAATTCTATATTAATTGAAACACTATGTCCATTTCTTACTGGAACTCGTACTGTAGTCGCAGTAATTTTTAAACTCTGATCATTTAATATTTTACGTGTTTCATTAATCATTTTTATTTCTTCTTTTGTATATCCGTCTTCCATAAAAACATCAATATGTGGTAAACAATTGAATGCGATTGGATGTGGATACTTTTTAGGTGGTAATCCACTAATACCATTTTCTAAATCTTGCACTCCAGCCATTCCTGTTCCTGATACTGCTTGGTAAGTTGAGTAAACAACTCTTTTAATTTTAAAAGCATCGTGTAATGGTTTAAGTGGCACAACTGATTGAATTGTACTACAGTTAGGATTCGCTATAATCCCTTTATGCCATTTTATGTCTTCTGGATTTACTTCAGGTACTACTAAAGGAACATTCTTGTCCATGCGCCATTCACTGCTGTTATCAACTACAATACATCCTTTTCTTACCGCAATTGGCGCATATTTTTTACTTACTTCGCCCCCTGCAGAGAATAAAGCTATATTTATTTTTCGATCAAAAGAGGATTCATTTAGTTCCTCTACTATATAATCATTTCCCTTAAATGTGATCGTACGTCCTGCTGAACGGTTAGAAGCAAAGAAATAAATCTCATTAACTGGAAAGTTTCTTTCTTCTAAAACTTTGATAAATGTTCTACCGACCATTCCAGTACAGCCTACGATCGCTACATTTACACAATTCAAGTTAATCACCTCTATATTTGATAGTTACCGGTGCAAATTCTAACCGCATTACCAGTTAAAAACACCTCATCATTAATTTGTTCAATTTCTAAAGTACCACCTGGTACTAAAACATTTACTTTTTTATTTGTATTTTTTATTAAACTACTCACTACAGCTGTAGCTGCTGAACCTGTACCACAAGCTAAAGTTAATCCAGCTCCCCGCTCCCAAGTAACTACTTTAATATTTTCTTTATCAATAACCTGACAAAAGTTGACATTTGTTTTTTTAGGAAAGAGTTTATGATGTTCGATTGCTACACCTGCTCTTGGTATATCAATAGTTTCTAATGAGTCAACAAATATTACACTGTGGATTGTTCCCATATTTAATACAGATATTTTAAAGATATATTCTTCAACTTGTATTTTTTCCTCAAGAATTTTTTCTAGATTCGAATTGATTGGAAAAGCATGTGTGTTAAATTCTGGTTTGCCCATATTTATTCTAACTTTATAAACTTCATCATTTTGAATAAAGAGTTCAACTTTCATTATTCCGCCTAATGTTTCAACATTAAAATTCTCTTTCGTTACAATTTTATTATCAAATACATATTTAGCGAAACATCTAATTCCATTACCACACATGGGTGCTTCGGAACCATCTGAGTTATAATAAATCATTCTTATATCTGCGACTTGTGAATTGAATGCGACCATCATTCCATCTGCACCAATCCCAAAATGTCTGTCACAAACCTTCATTGCTAAATGAGATAAATCTTTTAATTCATTTATAGTACTGTTAAAGATGATAAAATCATTACCTGTACCATGAAGTTTTTCAAAATAAATCAAAGTCTTCCTCCTTATAAGTTAAATGCTTCTGCTAAAATAGAAACAGCTTTTTGTTTATCAGCTGAATTAATCGTGTAGGAGATACTAATTTCAGAAGTTGTAACTAATTTGAAATGAATTTGATTGTCAGCGAACAACTTAAATACTTGTGCTGCTATCCCTGATTGATTCTTCATCCCCATACCTACAACTGAAACTTTTGTGACAGCTATATCTTTTTGAATTTCAATATGAGCAAATTGATTTTTTAACTGAGTCATGACCTCCATTACAGTATATTCTTCATCTTTCGATGTTGTAAAGGATAGATTAACTAGACTATTGTTAGGAGATGTTTGACTGATCATATCAATATTAACATCTTTACTGGCTAATTTACTAAATACAGCTGAGATATTCTCAGGTGAATAAGGCACATTAATTACTGTAATCATTAAGACATTTTCACTAATTGTTAACCCTGTTATACTTTTATTTTCCATCAATTCATCATACTCCTTTATTAACGATCCTTTTACATCTACTAAACTTGAAGCAACATAAATCGGTACTTTATATCGATAGCCAATTTCAACTGACCTTGTTTCCATTATTTTAGCCCCAAGACTTGACATTTCCATCATTTCTTCATAACTAATTGATTCAATCTTTTTCGCGTTTGGGTAAATACGTGGGTCAACACTATAAATTCCATCAACGTCAGTATATATTTCACAAACACACTCAAGTTTAGCAGCTACCGCCACGGCAGTCGTATCAGAACCACCACGCCCAAGTGTTGTTATATCACCATCTTCATTCATACCTTGAAAACCAGCGATTACCACAATTTTTCCATTACTTAAATGTTTCTTAACGCGATCAATTTCGATGTCTGAAATTTTATTTTTAGTATGAATACCTTCAGTTTTAATTCCGGCTTGAAATCCAGTTAAAGAAATAGATTCATAACCTCTCGCATTTATTACCATCGATAACAGCGAAATGGACACTTGTTCACCAGTTGACATTAACATGTCAAGGTCTCTTTGACTAGGATTGATTGTAATTTTTTTAGCCATTTCAATTAATTGATTGGTCGTTTTTCCCATTGCGGAAACTACTACTACAACATCATATCCTTCTTCTTTTTTACGAATAATACGATTTGCAACATTTTGCATTTTTTCTATTGATTCAACTGAAGATCCACCATATTTTTGTACGATATTCATAAAAATTCACCCTTACTATTACATTAAATCGTTTCTTAATAAGTCATCTAGTGTTTCTCTTTTGACCACAACTCTTGATGTTCCATCTTTCACAAATACGACAGCAGGTCTTGTTAAACGATTATAGTTGCTAGACATACTGTAATTATATGCACCCGTACTCGCTACGGCGATAATATCACCTGTTTTTGGGTGTGCTAATTTAATATTTCTAACGATTACATCACCTGATTCACAACATTTTCCTGCAATTGTATAAGTTGCATCTAAAATATCATTCATACGGTTGGCGACTGCAGCTTCATACTGAGCTTGGTAAAGAGCTGTTCGAATATTATCAGCCATTGAACCGTCAACAAAACAATAATTTTTTCCACTAACGGTTTTTTTCGTACTTCCTACAGTATATAAAGTCGTTCCCGCATTTGCGATAATAGAACGTCCTGGTTCAATCATTATTTTAGGTATTTTAAGTTCAAATTCATTAGCTTTATTTTTAACTTCATTTAATAATTCTTTTAAAAAGAGGCTTAAATTAATTGGAGTATCTCCATCAGCATAATAAATCCCAAATCCGCCACCTAAATTTAATTCATCGACTGTAAAGTTACATTGTTCTTTAATTGTTTTGATAAAGACAAACATGACCCTTATTTGTTCAAGAAATGAATTTTCTTCAAAAATTTGTGAACCAATATGACTATGTAATCCTTTAAAGATTAAATATTTACTATTAATTAATTTATTTAAAATTTCATATATGTTCGTATTAAAAATACTTTCACCAAACTTAGAATCATTATTTGTTGTTCTGATATATTCATGCGTATGAGCTTCAATACCTGGATTAACTCTAAATAATACATGTATTTTTTTATTTAAACTAGCACAAACACTTTCAATTAAATCAATCTCAGCACAGTTATCAACAACGATTCTACCAATCCCTGAATTTACAGCCATCATAATTTCTTCTTTAGATTTATTGTTTCCATGGAAATAAATTCTACTAGCTGGAAAGTTCGCTTTTAATGCGGTATAAAGTTCTCCCCCTGATACAACATCTATTCCTAATCCTTCTTCAGCAATTACTTTACACATTGCTAAAGTCAAAAAAGCTTTTGAAGCATAAATGACTTCAGTTTCAACATTTTCACTCACTAAATTTTGTTTAAACAATTGGCAAGTAACACGTACTAAGCCTTCGTCAACTACATACAAAGGTGTACCATAATTTTTCACTAAATCTTGGACATTACATCCGCCTAATTCTAATTGACCATTTTTGTTGATTTTTGATTGTCCAAATATTTTCATTTTTATCACCATTTCTTATTATTAACACAAATGGATAAAAAAAAACAGTAAGAGCAAAAAGGACTCTAACTGTCAGCTTTTTGCCCCAACATGATAAGCACTCCATTAATTATTTGGGCAATAATTAATGACAGTACTATACTTATTCAGTATAATCCCAATATACAAACCGTATATTTCGGCGAATGTCCCTTTTATTTGACGATCCGCGGCCTCTGTACCACATCGTTTAACTATTCAATTTATCTTTTCTATATAACAAAGTCATGAGCAAAAGACCCATGACTAAAAATCAAATCCCTTTTGCCACAATATGATAAGCACATCTAAAATTATTGGACAATTTATTCTTGACAGTATTATACTTATTCAGCATAATTCCAATATACGCAAGTATACTTTGTCGAACGTCCCTTTTATTTGACAATCCGTATCCTCTTAATCATATTGTTTTATATTAAATTATATAGATATATGTTTGTTGATAAAATACTAGCATGGAAAAAATCCATTGTCAACCATTTAACTAAATAAATTGTTTATTGTATAGATGTGCGTACATTTTATTGATTTTTAACAGTTCATCATCATCTTACCAGTTTCAACAATTTTTCCATTCTTTAGAACACGGATTTAATTTGCATTTATTTATAATAGGTTACGTTCATTATATTGGTTACTTTACGATAGTAAGTGGGAAGATATTAATGGAGAGACATTTAATAAAATTCTTGAAAAATATAATATAAAATACCTATAAAGCATACACTATTTTAATTTAGTGTCTACTCTATAGGTATAATATCAATTCATACTCTTTTTTTGATTTAATTATTGTTTGAATATAATTATTTTATCAAGATTTTAAATTAGTGTCCATTCATCAAGAGTTATCTTAATAAATATAAATATTTAAAAAAAATTAGTAGCTAAATAAATCACAATTGTGATAGTGATTGCACTTAATAACGTAGACATAAAGACAATTTGAGATGATAATTCCGGTTCATTATCGTATTCAATTGCGATAAGGACCGAGTTAACCGCGGTTGGTGCTCCTGAACAAATTACTATGACTTGAGCTGGAACTGGATCTAAGTTTAACAATCTTACGAGTAAGAATGCCACTAAAGGCGAAAATATTAAACGTAAGAAATTTGATAAATAAACAATAGGTATTTTAAAACTAATTTTGGTATTGGCTAATTGTGCTCCAAGTGTAAATAAAGCAAGCGGAATTAAACCATTTGCCATATAATTTAATGCTGACAAGATTGGGGTGTAGACAGGAATTTGAAAAGACCTGAAAATTAAAGCGATAATGACGCTATATAACATGGGTAATTTAAAAACGTCTATTAACGAATTCTTTACGCTTTTATTACCTAAATTAGCACTAAATACACCAAATGTATTCGTTAAAACATTTTGTGTTAAAAGAATAATGACTTGTACGGAAAGTGCTAATAGATATATGGGTTCATTTTCATCACCTTTGAAAAATAATAAAGTGATTAAAGGTAAACAAAAATTACCACTATTAAATAAAACAATTGAGTTAATAAATGATGTAGAAGTTTTTTTTGGAAATTTAAATATTCTAGTTACTATAAAACTTATAATTAATAATGTGACAAATATTAATATTACCACAAGCATAATTTTTAGAAACAAAGATGAATCAAGGTCATTTTTATAAATTTGCGTAAATAACAATGCTGGAATAAACACATAAAATTGAATTTTAGCCATTGTGCTTGTATTTAAACTGAATTTCTTCTGCATTAGATAGCCACAACTTATTATAATAAAAATAGGTAAAATGACATTTGTAAATATAAATATAAAATGTTGCATATCATACCTCTTATAAAAAATTAAAATACTTAATAAGTTTATCATTATTAATTAAATATTTCAATAAAGTGTAAATTAATTTGACAACTTCTCTTCATAATATATATATAATTATATTGGAGATGATTTTTATGTTAGAAATGCCTAAAGTTGATATAGCTGAGGCAAATAATGATATCTATAAAATAATTGAACTATGTGAGACAGCATTAATTAATAAAGGAAAAGAACTTAATATGGAAAAAGAATATCAAAGTACACATGATGCTATGATGAACCAAATTGGCGAATCACGATCTTTAATTCGAACAATATCAATTTTAACAAGTTTTTGTGTTTTATATAGAAATAAAAACAAAATTATTTAATTTTTTTATTGATATACACTTTATTTTTTGTTACAATAAAGTGTATATTAAATAAGACAGTTCGTAACCATCCTGTCTATAAATAAAACTAGGAATATATATTTTAGATTTTTTTAAAATATAAAGGCCTTTTTGGCCTTTTTTTATTTGTATATAAAACAAATAAAAATTAATAATATAAAAGACAGAATGGTAAGGAGGATAAAATGAAAAAAGATAATAATTTATTAAAACTTACCTTTTCCGCTATGGTAATCGCAATCTATATCATAATTATGTTTGCATCTCAGTGGTTTTCATTTGGTGCGGTACAAATTAGAATTGCAACTTCACTTTATGCATTACCAGCGATTTTTCCATTTTTAGTTTTTCCGTTAGGTTTAGCTAATGGCTTAAGTAATACGTTCGTTGGTGGACTTGGACCGATTGATATAATCGGTGGGTTTATCGTAGGATTACTTACATCTAGTGTTGTATTCATAATCAAAAAATATAAATTAAATGATTGGTTTATCGCATTTCCAATCATTTTCATTCCAGGACTTATCGTTCCAATTTGGTTAGCGCCAATTTTATCAGCACTTCCAGACGCACAAAAAATCACCTATGTCGCATTAGCTCTCTCATTACTAGCGGGTCAATTCATTCCAGGTGTTGTAGGTGTCTTAATGGTGAAAGAATTAAAAAGACGTAAAATAACATTTGGTTCTTTAAAAATACATAATAAAATTGTGGAGGCAGACAATGACTAGTAGAATTGAGAAAGATTTAGCTGGAGTTTCTTTATTAGGAAATCAGGAAGTAAAGTATAAATTTGATTACGATCCAATTGTTTTAGAAAAGTTCGTAAATAAGCACCCAGACAATGACTATTTCGTTAAATTTAATTGTCCTGAGTTTACAAGTCTTTGTCCAAAAACAGGACAACCCGACTTTGCGACAGTATATATTTCATATGTACCAGACAATTATCTAGTTGAAAGTAAATCACTAAAACTATATCTATTTAGTTTTAGAAATCATGGAGACTTTCATGAAGATTGTATGAATATCATTATGAAAGATTTAATCAAACTATTAGACCCAAAATATATTGAAGTATGGGGTAAATTCACACCACGTGGTGGTATATCAATTGATCCCTATTGTAATTATGGTAAAAAGAATACTGAATGGGAAAGTGTTGCGAAAAAGCGACTATTTGAACACGATCTGTATCCTGAAAAAGTAGATAATAGATAACAAAAAAGAAGAATAGATTTACTTAAGGTTCTTTCTTAACTTTGGACAATATAAAAAATTATGTAAAATCAGGTATCTTCAGACACCTGATTTTTTTATGGGAATATGCCTCTCATCTTTGGATACTTATGATAATATATTAGATAAAAGGTCTTTCTTATCTACATTCCATTCACATTTATGTGAAATAACGTTCGCATAACTGCTCTTGTCCAGCTTGTGGTGAGGAAAGCAATCAATTACATCCACATATGATAGGATTTTGCAGGATACCCCTATTAACATTCCTGCAAGTTATTTTTAGTATTTACACACCATTTCTTTGTTGTTGTGTAGACATATTAAATCTATTAAGCGTTTTGATTTTTTTATTTAGCTTTTTGTTATTTTTATCAATATTCTTTATTATAAACGGATGAATAAAAGTTTATAAATCTAAAGAAGTCCACAAATAACAAGATCGGGTGTGGCTTATACAAGTTGTTTCAAAACTATCTATTTACTGTTCTTATTTCAATCTTAATGATTCCGATATATTAATTTTTGAAGCCTTATATGAAGGATAAATTCCAAATATAATACCTAAAATTATCGTGGAGAGAAACATAATTAATAAAGAGCTAATTTTAAATGCAACAAACGAACGATTAAAAATATATGCTAAAAACATATTAATAAATAAAGATAATGAAATTCCTATTCCCCCACTTATTAATAAAAAGATAATCATTTCTAATGTAAATTGAATATAAATACTTAATTTAGTCGCACCGAGAGCCCTTCTAATGCCTATTTCTTGTTGTCTTGATTTTATGGAAAATAGTGATACATTAATCATGTTTGTACAACTTATTATAATCATAATTGCAATGAAACTAAATGCTTCTAAATAATGATCGTTAAAATCTTCAATAAATTGTTTTTTTATTATATTTTTAGTTATATAATTCGTTTGATTATAATGGATTAAAACATCTTCCATATTAGATAATTGATTTTGATCTGTTGCTTTAAACAACATTGTCTGTGTGTTAAATGTATGACCCAAGTTTCCCATGAAATTTTGATATGTGAAATAAGGCATATAGAATTGTAAACGAATAAAATTTACAGGGTTATCATTTTCTCGTAATGTATTTGCTATTTGATCTATTAATTTTTTTTGTGAAGTACTATTATCTACTACCCCAATAACAAAAAACTTTTCTTGATTACCTGTCGGAGATTTTAAATTAATTGTCATTCCAATAGAATTTATTGTACCAAAAATATACATTGAAGTAAATTCATCTATTACTAAAATATTTGTTCCAACTTGGTCATCACTGTCTCCCCATATATTACCGTTAATTAACTTAACTTTATCAAAACTATATGTATTATTTATGTTATAGGGTTTGCCTATACTAAAATATAAATTTGATACACCAATAATATTTGATGATACATTAAAAGAAATATTATCTACATATAATACTTGACTATTATTTGATTCTGAAATTGGACTGAATTCAAAATCAGAAAAGTTATCTAATTCATTAAAAATATCATAACTTAGTGTGTCATTTAATATCAACAAGTTATTATCGAATTTTTCAACTTGTCGTAATGAATCCAAATAAGATGTATCCAAACTAATTGTCATATTTGTTAGAAGTAGGTAGGATACTACAAATGATATAATAGCAAAACTTAAAAAGATAATATTCGATTCTGTACTTATATAAGTAATATGTATTAATCTTTTTAATTTATACATTCTCTACCTCCAAATTACCATTGTTCAAGTCATAGATTTTACTACATTTAGCTGCTATGGATTCATCATGAGTAACTATTATGACGGTTTTACCTTGATCATTTAAAGACTTTAAAGTATTAAAAATATTTTGTGAATTAATTTTATCTAGATTACCAGTAGGTTCATCAGCTAAGATTATGTCTGGATTATTAATCAAAGCACGTGCAATAGCAACACGCTGCATTTCTCCTCCTGACAAATTGTCGATTTTACGATCTTTTAAATTTTCTATTCCAACAGATTGTAAAATCTCATTAGTTTTTTCGACTATTATATTATTTGGCATCTTATTAGGAGAATAGTATAAGGGTAGGATTATATTTTCTATTACAGTTGTGTTTGGAATTAAATAATATGATTGAAATATAAAGCCAAATAGTTGATTACGTAGTTTAGAACGTGATTGATCTGTTAATGAACAAACATTAATCCCTTTGATAGATAATGTACCAGAACTTAAATTATCTAATTGCCCTATAATATTTAATAACGTAGACTTTCCTGATCCTGATTTTCCTGTAATTGCAATCAATTCGCCAGAATTAATTGTTAATGAAACATTATTTATAACTTTATGCAATCCATCATACGTCTTATATCCATTTTTAATTTCTATCATAATATCTCCTATAATTTTACTAATGTGTCCCCTACTTCTATATCACCTGATAATATTTCAAAGTAGTGATCATATTCCATGCCTATTTGCACGACTATGGGTACAATTTTATCATTCTTCGAGACATATACAATAGCATACTTCCCATCACTATTATATATAAAGTCTGCATTTACACAAGTTACGTTTTCATATTCTTTATAAATAAAGTTAACATTTAATAATGCATTAGGTCTAATTAATGGATAATTATTGTTGAATTCTAAATCAATTTTTAGTTTAGGCTCACCTTCTGTATATTCATTTGCTATTTTTGTAATTTTGCCACTAAACTTTTCTTGAAAAAATTGAATCTCTACTTGGATATCATACAATAATTTATATGCATCAGACTGTGGTACATACACTGAAATTCCCATTTTCTCATAATTATGATAAGTTACTCTAACGTTGTTATTATCTTGTACAATTGATGTAATTACTCCAAAAAAATCACTGTTAATATTGTTTGAAATATCAATTATTTGATTTTTATTAACTAAATCATTTTCTCTTATACTGAATTCATTGATTAATTTATTTTCATAGATGATCTCTTCAGTATTTAGATAGTAAGTAACACCTGTTGTTTTGACCAAGTCTTTTATTATCATTTTAGAAACCTTACTTGTAGGATACTGGGAAATAACGTTATTTTCAATTATATTATTAATATTTTCTTGTTCATCTTCTAAATTGTCTTCTAACTTGTTTATCCTCAAAAATAAAAACATTATCATTGATAAAAAAATAAATAATGTCATGATAAAAAATGTTTTTTTAATCATATTACCTTTCCTCCATTTTTAAAATATCTTGTATTATATAATCAATAATATTTTCGTCTATCATAGGTCTAACTATAATGGAATTACTAAACGCAACTTTCTCAACGCCATCTATTATATAAGTTATTTTAAATTGATACGAAGTAATCGTTAAATTATAACTGTATCCAGTTGTATTAAAAAACTGCTTATCATAGGGTTTTAAATTAATAGTTGAAGTTAATAGATTGCTTGATGAGCTGATATACTTAATATCTGTATTATTTGAATTTACAATTTCACTTTTAATAACTTGAATTTCTTGCATTCGCTTATTTTTAATTGAATAAGTTGATTCTTCTCCAATATTTCTTACAGATTTTAAACATACTTCCGTTTCACAATAATTATAATATTTGATTTCACCTAAATTTACATAACCACTAATAGTATCAATATACAAATCATTAGGGTTACTATCTACTTTTTCAATTGAAATATTTCCAATATCGAAATCTATTACCGAATCGTTATTAATTTTCAACCCAACTTTTTGAATGTTTACGTTTGTAACAGATTCATCAAACGCTACAAGAAAAATATAATTTTTTACATTTCGACTTTCAATTAAAGTATAGTAATTATCACTAAATGAATTAACAACTTCTTTTATTTTTTGATTCAAAGAATCTTCTCTTGAATTTATATATTCTACACTCAAATGATTTATTGTTTGTTGATTGTTAACAAGAATAACTAGGGGAAAGTAGATTTTATTTCCAATCCCATAATATTTTAAATCATTTTTTACAACATATATAAAATCATCATATGATATGCTATTTGTATCTATAGATGAAGTAGTAATCACCTGCTCATCTTTGTTAAATAGTAAGAGATCTTTAAATATTTCATTATATAAAATTAAAACAACAAATGATAAAAC
>JARDZP010000050.1 GCA_029240795.1 Haloplasmataceae bacterium
TCTTGATTGTTTATTTTGTTAATGATATAATGAGATATTTAATCATAATGAATTAAGACAAATTAATAGAAAAAAGTAAGGTGGAAAAGGTTGGAGAAACAAAAGATTATAGATAAACAAGATATAATCCAATTTATAAAATTTACAGTATTTTCAGCTGGTGCTGGGATTGTTCAAGTGATTAGTTTTACCATATTATATGAAATTGTCCATTTTCTATATTGGCCAAGCTATCTAATTGCGCTAGTTTTATCAGTTCTTTGTAATTTTACGATTAATAGAAAATTCACTTTCAAGTCTGCATCTAATGTACCCGTAGCTATGTTAAAGGTTCTCGGTTATTATAGTATATTTACTCCATTATCAACTTGGTGGGGAATTGAATTAACTAGTTTAGGATGGAATGAATATTTAATACTAGCAGGTACTATGATTATAAACTTTGTAACAGAATTTCTATTTACTAAATTTGTAGTGTTTAGAGATTCTTACAATACTAATCGACTCGCGTAAAATGATTGAAGAAGATTTTAATATATAGGTAGTATAAATTTAGGAGAAATTAATTGAAAAAATTTAAAAGAATTTACATAGAAGTCACAAATGTCTGTAACCTTGCATGTAATTTTTGTCCACAAACAAAGCGTGTTTCGGAAATAATGGAAATCGATACATTTAGTAAAATTCTAGATGAAATTAAACCCTATACTGATTATATTTATTTGCATGTAAAAGGTGAGCCGCTTCTTCATCCTAATATAGCTGAACTTTTGGATATAAGCCATGAAAAAGGTTTTAAGGTGAATATTACTACAAATGGAACATATTTAAATAAAATCAAAGATAAAATCATGATGAAAAAAGCAGTGAGACAAATAAATATATCTCTACATAGCTTAACAGCTAACGATTTTAATAATAAAGAAGAATATGTTAAAGATGTATTATCGTTTGTTAAGGAAGTGAGTGAAAAGACCGATATTATTGTATCTCTAAGACTGTGGAATTTAGATAAAGATAATGAAGTTAATTTAGAAAATAATCTAAATAAAAAATTACTAGAATTAATTGAAAAAGAATTTGACTTACTCTATAAAATAGAAGAAAAAATCACACCAGGCTTTGGAGTTAAATTAGCAAATAGAGTATTCTTAAATCAAGATCATCAGTTTCAGTGGCCCGACTTAAATGAGAAAGAAATCGGAGAAGTTGGCTTTTGCTATGGACTTAGAGATCATGTTGCGATCTTAGTAGACGGTACTGTTGTTCCTTGCTGTTTAGATGGTGAAGGTGTAATAAATTTAGGAAAAATTAATGATAGTCCTTTTTCTGAAATAATTGAAAGCGAAAGAGCTACTAAAATATTTAATGGTTTTTCAAATCGAAGAGCAGTTGAAGAACTTTGTAAAAAATGCGGATATAGAAATAAGATGGATCTATAAAAATTATAATTAATTAATTTCTACATAAAAAATACATATTTATAAGTTATAATGATTTTGAAATACCTATTAGGGTATTAATCAAAAAGGAAGGTATGATTTTTAATGATGTATGGTTTTGATAACGGATTTAATTGTGGAGGATATGGGTTTGTTATTCCCATATTATTAATAGTGGTAATCATTTTTGCGGCTTATAAATTATTTTTAAATAACAATCATGTATCAAATAATGATGCACTGAATGAACTTAATAAAAAGTTTGTTAATGGTGATATTTCTGAAGAAGATTATCTAAAAAGAAAACAGATATTAAAAACTAAATAATTAATTTTATAGACGTTTGGATTTCCAAACGTTTTTTATTTGTATTGACTTTTTTTATTATTTAGATATACTATAATTAGTAATTTACTAAATTACTAATTTAGTAAATAAAAATGGAGGACTAATATGAAAATACCAACATCTTTAAAACATAAACCAGTTATCGTTTCAGAAAATTATGAAAATGTAGATGGAAGATATGCTTATAATACTGACGCTAAAGGACTTTCATTAGGGTTAGCACAATGGAATGATCGTGGAAAAGTAGATATTTCAGCTAAAGTTTGGCGATACACAGGTGAAAAATGGTCAAGACAATCAGAGGAGTTGCCACTTCATAGAGTACTGGATCTTGCTATTCTCGTATGTAGAACTCAACTTTATTTTCGTGAAGCCTATCGATTTGAAAAATTATATGATCCTAAAAATACTGTGATTGATCGAATAGGATTGCAAGGGGATGCTATGACAGTACAAGTTTGTACTGATAATGAAAAGATTGATGAGGATATTAAACTTTTTAAAGAAGCCTTAAGTAATGATGATGAGTTAATTGGAGAAAGACTTCGAACTTTATCAAGAATATTAAAAGAAATGGGTTATTAATCATGGATCGTAGAAAAGAACTTAAAGAACAATATAAAAATATGAAACCAGAAATGGGGATATTTATTTTACGTTCTAATTTTAGTAATAAATGTTATCTTGAAGAAACTCATGATTTAAAGAGTAGGTTAAACAGAACGAAATTTCAACTAGAAAACGGATTACATTCTAATAAAGAACTTCAAAAGGATTGGAAAGAAAAAGGTAATTCTGGCTTTAGTATTGAAATCCTTGAGAACCTTGAATATGATAAAGAGGGAGTAAAAACAGATTATAGTGAGGATTTGTTAATTTTAAAACTGATTTGGGAAGAAAAGCTACTTCAAACAGGGCTGGAATTCTACAAAAAATAGATAAATTTTTAGTACTTTATAAATGGTTAGGATTTTATTTCTAACCATTTTTTAGATTAATCCATTATCTTACTTATTCGAGTATTGGGGTAAAAGTAGACCTACAAATCACGTGATGAAGAACAGTTCGAACAAAGTAATTGAGTTGATAGTTAAGTAAAAGAAGTTAAGGTTGATTTCATTGAATAAAAATTATTAGATCAAAATTAAGATAATCTTTTATTAATAGATAGATAATTTCATTAATTTTTATACTAATTCAATTTTTACATAAATTAATAAAGAAAATCATTCGTTATAAATTTAATTTATATGATATAATATACAGTGATTAAAAAATAGAAAGAAGAATGTTAATGAATTTATTTTTTAAGAAGGATAGTGATTATACTCTAGAAGGAAAAAATATTAGAAAAGATGTTTTAATTATTGCATTACCTGTCCTTGTTGAACTCTTATTAGGGTCATTATTTGGTATGGTCGACATGATGATGCTAGGAAAAATGAAAGATACTGCAGTTGCTACAGCTTCAGTAGCCTCTGTAGGTTTTACCAACCAACCATTATTAATTGGTTTATCATTTATTCAAGCACTGAATGTAGGTGCCACTGCTATGGTTTCTAGGTACTTGGGTTCAAATCAACGTGATAGAATCGAACCTACTTTAAAACACGTTTTAATACTAAGTGTATTTATGCTAGCCATCCCATTATCAATATTTGGGTTTATCTTTTCTGATCAAATTTTAAAATTTATGGGAGCAGAACCCGATGTAGTAATAATAGGAAGATCTTATTTTAGAATTATCATGATTGGTTTCATCTTTCAATCAATTAATATGGCAATTTCAGCTACCTTAAGAGGAATTGGTGAAACAAAAATCCCAATGTATATAAACCTAAGCGTAAATCTTTTAAATGTTTTTGGTAATTTTATTCTTATATATGGATACTTAGGCGTTCCTCCTCTTGGAATAACTGGGGCAGCTATATCAACCGCATTTTCTAATATGATAGCTACAATTCTTTTATTTAGCTACATTATTAAAGGTAATGGTATTGTTAAATTGAATTTTAAACATCGATTTAAATTTGATACTAATATAGTCTATAATCTTGTTAGAATTGGTGTACCAGCATCAGTTGAACAACTCGTTTTAAGATTGGGTATTTTGATATTTGTAAAAATTGTCGGAGGATTAGGAACTGTTGCTATAGCAACACATCAAATCGCATTAAGTATTTTAGGCCTCTCATTTCAACCAGGTCAGGCATTTGGAATTGCCGCATCAGCATTAATTGGAAGGTCACTAGGTAAAAAAGATCTTGCAATTGCTGAAGATTATGGAAAAGAAACGCGAAGAATTGGTACTTTAATATCAACTTTTATGGCGCTAATCTTTTTCTTTTTTGGTAAATATATCGTCGCATTATATACAAATGATCAAGCTATTATTGATGGTGCCTCTTTAGTATTAAAAATAATCGCTATAGTTCAACCCTTTCAGTCCTCACAATTGATTCTTGTAGGAGGATTAAGAGGTGCAGGTGATACGGTTTGGCCATTAGTTTCCACATTTATAGGAGTTCTTGGATTTAGAGTGGGACTTGCGATAGTCTTCGTTAATTTATTAGGACTTGGATTAGTAGGTGCATGGTATGCGGTTTTCTCGGACCAATTTGTTAGATGGCTACTTGTATATTTTCGATTTAAAACAGGCAAATGGAAATATATAAAATTAAGATAAGTAGGTAGAAAAATGTTAAAATTTAATCCTTTTCCAATCATTGAAAAAAATAACTTTATTTTAAGAAGAATGGATTATGATGATGTTCAAGATTTATTTACAATGCGTCAAGACCCTAAAATGAATGAGTATGTAGATACAATACCAGATGAAAATACTGATGCTACAAAGGCATACATTGATAAAATGAATAAAGGTATAGATGATAATAAATGGATTATTTGGGCGATTGAACATAAAAAAGAAAAAAAGGTAATTGGGACGATAAGTATTTGGAATATTGATGAGAAACAAACAAGTGGTGAATTAGGCTATGGTATTATTCCTGATTTTCAAGGACAAGGTCTAATGAAAGAATCGTTACTTAGTGTTATAGAATATGGTCAAAAAATCATGAAATTAAGGGAAATACTTGCTTATACAGAAGAAAATAATATAAGGTCAATTAATCTATTAAAAAAATGTGATTTTGAAGTGATAAAAAATATTGATGAAATGGGCTATTATCATAATAGAGTATATCGTATGTTAGTATTTAAGAAGGAGCTTTGTATATGAAATTAAAAAGTTTTTTAAAATTAGTAGAATTACCCACTAAAGTTGCAAGTGTTACACCATTTTTATTAGGAACAGTTTATGCCATATATCATTTTGATAAATTCAATCTAATCAATTTTCTTTTAATGCTTGTTTCATTGTTATGTATTGATATGGCTACAACCGCGATCAATAATTACATTGATTACAAAAAAGCCAATAAAAAAGAAGGTTATGGATACGAAAGCCATAATGCGATTGTTAAATATAATCTTAAGGAAAGCGTAGTTATTAGTACTATTTTAATTTTATTAATCATTGCGATATTATTTGGCGTATTATTGTATTTAAATACAAATATGGTGGTATTAATCTTAGGCGCTTTATCATTTGTTATTGGTATTCTTTATTCTTTTGGACCAGTACCTATTTCACGAACTCCATTTGGTGAAATCTTCTCAGGAAGCATTATGGGATTTATCATTTCATTTTTAGCTATTTATATTCATGTTTACGATCTAGACATCCTGAATATTGTTTTATCAAATGGTACTTTAACTATAAATATTGATTTTATTGAAGTATTATATATATTATTAGTATCTATACCTCTTGCAGTTGGTATAGCTAATATCATGCTTGGTAACAATCTGTGTGATATCGAAGATGACATTGAAAACAAAAGATATACATTGCCAATATATATTGGTAGAAAAAATGGCTTAATCGTTTATAAAGCCTTATATTATCTTGGTTACATCGCTATTATAGTCGCACTAATTTTAAGGATACTGCCTTTAATTTCTATTCTAGTATTATTAACTTTTCTTATCGTTAATAAAAATATCAAAATATTCTTTAATAAGCAAAGTAAAGCTGAGACATTTGTTTTAGCTGTTAAAAACTTTGTGATTATGAATATAACATTGGTATTATCTGTCGCTTTAGGAATTATATTAAAAAGTATCTTTTAATTTAATTTGTTAAAATAATGTAAAGCACTGAAAGTTCAGTGCTTTATTTGTTATAATAATAATAAGGAAACGAGGTAAGAAAATGGAAAGTAAACATAATAAGAGCTATAATGTTCCTAAAATAGTAGGATGGAACTTTACAATTAAAGAAATAACCAATGGAATATATGATTGTATGGCTTCAAGTAGCGACGGCAAAACATTTTCTATCAAGGGAATAATGGAATGTGAGATAAAATATTCGTTAAATGAGTTAGAATATAAGATAAATCATTTACATATTAGAAATTAAAATAGGAAATAATGCGTTAATAATGTTATAAATTGAATGGAGTATTATTATTATGAATAAAAATTGGAGAAAAAATATAATATTATTTTTATCAACCCAAACGATTTCGCTTTTTGGCTCTTCACTTGTTCAATATGCGATTACCTGGTATATAACATTGCAAACAGAATCGGGTGTAATGCTTACTATTGCGATAATTTGTGGTTTCTTACCAACATTTTTTATATCACCATTTGCTGGAGTATGGGCAGATCGATATAACCGGAAAATACTCATTATTGTTGCGGATTCTTTAATTGCAATCTCAACTCTTATATTAGCTTTACTATTTTTAAGTGGATATAATGCATTTTGGTTACTATTTGTTATATTGACAATACGAGCAATAGGTTCGGGAATTCAATCGCCTGCAGTGAGTGCAATTCTTCCACAAATTGTTCCAGCAGAAAAGCTTACTAGAGTGAGTGGCATTAATGGTGCGATACAATCTATTATTTTGTTGATATCTCCTGCACTAAGTGGTTTTCTTCTATTTAATTCGACAATTGAAACCATTTTCTTTATTGATGTTGTTACGGCTGCGATTGCGGTTTTCATATTGCTTACTATTTTACGAATCCCAGCACATTCTAGAGCGATAGAAAAGCTATCTAGCTCCTATTTAAGTGATATGCGTGCAGGAGTAAACTATATCATGAATCACGATTATGTAAAAAAGTTCTTTTTGTTTTGTACATTTTTCTTTTTTCTAGCCGCACCTGTTGCTTTTTTGACACCTCTTCAAGTCACTCGTAATTTTGGTGATGATGTATGGAGATTAACAGCAATTGAAATCACCTTTTCTAGTGGTATGATGATTGGTGGAATCATCATGGCTATTTGGGGAGGATTTAAAAACAAGGTTCATTCTATGGCATTTTCTAGCATTGTTATGGGATTTTGTACTTTCTTATTTGGATTTATCCCTATATTCTGGTTATATTTGTTTTTTATGGGATTAATTGGACTCGTTATGCCAGTTTTTAATATACCAGCTACTGTTCTTTTACAAAAGAAAGTAGAAGTGGATTATCTAGGAAGAGTTTTTGGTGTTTTAGGAATGATATCAAGTATTATGATGCCATTTGGAATGCTTGTGTTTGGACCATTATCCGATGTCATTAGAATCGAGTGGATACTTATATTTTCAGGTTTATCAATGTTTATTCAGGGATTTGTCATGTTAAAGAGTAAAGTATTAATAGAAGCGGGTGCTAGTATTGATGAAAAAAAGGAATAGTTTTTGAAAACTATTCTTTTTTTTGTTTATATTCATCTAATCTACAGGATACATTATTCTTTTCTACGATGATGAATTTTTGTTCATCACTAAAAAATTTAATATTTGACATTTTCTGTTTGTTTATTGTAGTCGCTTTTGCATCTAATTTAATGAATTATAGAAAATCAAAGAAACTCATTAATAATTTCTATATATTTACTTGACAATAAAGGAAATTAAAGTTATAACTGTATATGTAACAGTAATAACAGTAATAACAGTAATAACACCAGAAAGTGAGGTTAATATGAAAATTATTATTTCTAATTTATCTGATGCTCCTATTTATGAACAAATTAAAGATCAAATTAAGAGTGCAATTTTAAATGGTGAATTAAATGAAAATGAACTTTTGCCATCACTTAGACAACTGTCTAGAGAATTAAAAATAAGCGTCCTCACAACTACGAGAGCTTATACCGAACTTGAACAAGAGGGTTTCGTTAAGAATGTCCATGGAAAAGGTTGTTATGTTTTGAGCCGTGGTTCTGAATTAATAAGAGAGCAAATAATTCGTGATGTTGAATCCAACCTTTCTTTAGCTATCAAATCTGTTCGAAAGGCAAATATATCTGATGATGAATTAAGAAAAATGTTAGAAGTTTTAATGGAGGTTTTTGATATTGAATGATTTACTTGAAGTAGAAGGTCTTACAAAGCAGTTTGATGATTTCTTGTTAAATAATTTAAGCTTTACACTACCCAAAGGTTTCATAATGGGATTTATCGGTCCAAATGGCTCAGGTAAAACAACAACAATTAAACTGATATTGAACATGTTAAATAGGACTTCAGGAAAGATAAAAGTATTAGGACTAGATAATGTAGATAATGAAGTTTTAGTCAAAGAAAATATTGGTGGAGTATTTGATTCAAATTATTTATTAGATAATTGGACACTGATAGATGTTGAAATAGCCTTAGGGATGCTTTATAAAAATTGGGATAAAAATAAATATATGTCAATGTTAAACAAATTCAAACTATATCCCAAAAAACAAGTTAAGGAACTTTCAAAAGGCATGCAAATGAAATTAATGCTGGCATGTGCATTTTCACATGATACCAAACTTTTGATACTCGATGAGCCTACAAGTGGACTTGATCCTATTGCTAGAGATGAGTTGCTAGATATCTTAAGTGAGTATATCTCTGATGGAGAAAGAAGTGTATTTTTTTCTACACATATCACACAAGATTTATATAAAATTGCTGACTATATTACATATATAAATAATGGAAAACTTATATATACTGGAACAAAGGACGATTTTATAAATAATTATCGGATAGTTAAAGGTGACATAAAAACACTAACTCAAGAACAAATTGATCATATAATCGGTCTTCGCCGATATTCATCTGGATATGAAGGATTGATTGAAAAAGGTCATTTAAGACTTTTTAAAAATGAACTTTGCGAGAATGTAGTATTAGATGATATTCTTGTATTTCAAAGTAGGGAGGTTTGTAATGGGTAATATTACAAAAAGTGCTCGTTTAGAAATGTTGTTTTTTAAAACTTATTTTAAACAATATCTACTTATCTTAATCACACCAGTAATATTTGCGGTTTTTAATAAATCATTATTGACTGGTGTAAATTTTACAATGTGTATTACTGCAATTATGTCTAATATGACATTTGATTTTACTGAAAAAAGTAATTTAAGTAAATTATATGGGTTGATACCAGTTAAGCGAAAACATATTGTTTTAGGTAAGTACCTGTTTGTAATGATACTTGGATTGATTACATTTATTATTACTTTTATATTAAGTTCAATAACATTATACTTTTTAAATGTTAATATAGATTCCACTGAAATTTCTTTTAGTCTATTCGGATTAATTGCCTTTGTTTTTTTCACCGCAATTCAAATCCCTTTGCTTTATAAATATGGTGCAACAAAAGCTAGATTAGTTATGAATATACCCTTTATAGGAATTGTGGGTATTGTTGGGTTGTTAAAGTTAATAGATAGTATAAAAGTACAAAACATATTGAATAATTATGCTCTTTTTATTGTATCGATGATAATATTATTAACTTTAATTTTAGAATGTTTCTCCATGTATCTCTCAGTAAAGATATACAAAATAAAAGAGTTATAAAAATAAGTTTCAATCAATATATAAAAAAATTTTAAGATAATAATCCGGTAAAATGATGAGTAGTTATCATTTACCGGTTTTTTGATGTAAATCGAAAGTTACCAATATATATTTTAAAGTAAAATAAATGTTAAAAAAAGCTACTATATATGTAGCAATGTCATGAATAATTTAAAATAACTTTTTATTTGACATACGACATTGTTTCAGGAGTAACCACCCTATATAATTTCAATTCTCTCTTATTGGTATTATGGTTCTCCCATTCATCATCTTCTTCATTAATTTCTCCATCATCATAAACAACTTTACAGTCAACTCTAGTATTCTCGACTAAACTAGCGTAGTAATTTAAAACCATCTTTTTGATTTTTTTAAGAATTTTACATACATAAGATCATCTACTTTCTCACTATATTTTACCATCATTTATTTAAAATTATAATAATTCAAACTACATACCTTTTAATAGAATTGTTACAATATCATAGATCAATCAAAAAGTCAATTGACCTTAAGTGGATGACATTGATAAACGTAGTAGCTATTTAATGGATTAAGTTAAATTATCTATTCAAAATATCCTAATATAATATTGTTTCCTTTCAATAACTCGTATTTCGGCTTCGTTAATAATGTTAGCAATAATGCTCCAGAATAACATTTTAGTCAATATTTGTTTCTAATTTGTGTAAAGATAATATATTATACTTAATTATATCTTGAAATAGTCTTGTAACAAGTGTTACAAAGTGATAAAATTAAGTATTGGATTTTACAAGGAGTATGGTAGTCATGGAACAATTAAAATGGCTCGTAATTACATATAATTTACCTACTGAACCATCAAGATATCGTGTCGCAACATGGCGTGCCTTAAAAAAGTTAGGTGCACTTAATATTCAACAATCTATGTGGTTCTTAGCTTATAATGAGGATCATTATAAGGCTCTTCAGAATATCATTCATGAGATTGAAATGAATGGTGGTGAAGCCTATTTGATGATTAGTACAATTGTTGAAACAAAGAAAGAAGAAAAAATAATAAGTGCATTTAATAATATACGAAATGAAGAATATGCAGAGTATATTAATGAGTGTAATAAATATATAAAGGAACTAGAAAAAGAAATTAAAATTGAAAAGTTTACGTTTGCAGAACTAGATGAAGAAGAAGAAGAGTTTCAAAAATTAGTGACATGGTATCAAAAAATTGAAATTAGAGATTTATTCCATGCTTCAAAGCGAGAATATGCCTTAAACAGTTTAGATCAAATTAAAAAGGCAATAGATGAGTTTAGTGAATTAGTATACAAACACAATAACAGTTAAGAAATAGATGGAGTAGTTTAACATGATTGAAAAAATTAAAGTAAAAGCAAGACAAGTTAAAAAACAAATTATCGTCGTATATTTAGCTTACATGCATAAAGACGTCAAATGGTATAAAAAAGCCTTTTTACTTTTAATCTTAATTTATGCGATGAGTCCTATTGATTTAATTCCTGATTTTATCCCGCTATTAGGAATGCTTGATGATCTTATTTTAATCCCTCTTGGTATTGTTATCGCAATGAAAATGATTCCTCAATATGTTTGGGATGAATGTAAAGAAAGTGCAGAAAAAGGCGCAAAAATTGATAGTAAATATAAAATTATGGGTGGAATTCTTATATCTTTGATTTGGATTCTTATTTTATTCTTTATGATTAAAAGTATTATATAGGGGGATGTAAAATGGAAACAATTAATCCAATGAAACAACCTGATCAAATCATTAACTATTGGAAAAGAGAAAAATTTGTTGTTTCATGTATTATTATCTTTGGGTTATCTTTTAATATCATAACTATTTTTGGTCCAATTTATCAAGGAAAGTTAATTGATACAATAGTGGGTGGAAATGATCTAAATACTGTTATTAAAGTTGCAGTTCGTTTTATTTTAATTATTTTTACAATCCAATTTCTTCGTTATTTTAAACGCTTTTATATCAGAAGATTTGCGAACAACTTAGTAGCAGTGATGAGACTTATGATTTATAACAACATTTTACATAAAAATATAAGTGAACTAGATAACGAGAACACAGGAAATCTGATGACAAGAGCGATCTCTGATGTAGATCACTGTGTCGAAGGTATGCGTAAATTCACTACAGAAATTTTCGATACAGGGGTATTAATGACTGCATATTTAATATCCATGTTAATATATAATGTCAAAGTAACTTTAATCGCAATTATTTTTGTTCCTATCGCAATGTTCTTAGCTGAGAAATTAAAAAACTATATTTACAAATATACACAAGCTTTTCGAAATAAAAGTAGTGAAGTAGCCGATATCACTTATGATTTAATTGACAATGCGCTTCTTTATCGAGTGAATGGAATAGATGATCAAAATAAGATGTATTATCTTACTCATTTAGTCGATTTACAAAATAAAGCCATTAAAGCCCACATTTTAGAGAATTCGATGCAACCCATCTATAATGTGATCGCAATGTTTGGAATTATCATGGTTATTTATTATGGCGGATTAACAGTAATAAATGGTGGTTGGAGTATCGGTGACTTCTCAGCTTATGTAACGATGTTTATTGCCATGGCTGTAAAAGCAAGTAAAGCTGCTAAATTATTTAATTCTGTCCAAAAATCACGAGTATCATGGAAAAGAATCAAGCCTTATTTAAATGAGTATCAAAGTAAAGATAAGGCAGTTCATATTCATAATAATAATACACACTTAAAAGTTCAAAGTTTAAATTTTGGTTATGGTAAAGAACTTATTATTGAAAACATAAGTTTTACAGGTATTCATGGCGAAATGATTGGAGTTACTGGTTCTATCGCTTGTGGTAAATCAACATTAGGACTATCACTACTCGGAATGTATCCTTATTTAGGTAGTATTCAAATTGATCAAAAAGAACTCTCTGATTATACTGAATTCGAAAGAAGTCAAATAATTTCTTATTTAGGGCATAATCCTAATTTATTATCAGATACAATCTACAATAACATTACTTTAGGCATGGACAAAGATATTACATCAGTTTTAAAAGATGTTTGCTTAGAACCTGATTTATTATCTATGCCTGAAGGAATAAACACTTTGGTTGGTAATAATGGAGTGAGGTTAAGTGGGGGTCAACAGGCAAGAATCGCACTAGCAAGAACTTTACTGAATAAAAATAAAATCATTATTTTAGACGATCCCTTTTCTGCGGTAGATATGAAAACGGAAGAAAAGATTATTGAAAATCTTAAAAACCATTATCGCGAAAGTTTAATTATTCTTATCTCACATCGGTTATCCATTTTTAAAGAAATAGACAAAATAATATTATTACATAAAGATAAGAGTGTCGAGTATGGAACTCATAATGAACTGATGTCAAAATCTAATTTATATGCGAAAATATATAATTTACAAATAGGTGGTGATACTAGTGAAAAATAACTTAGTATTAAAATCAATACTAAAAGTAATACGTAAAAATATTATGTTTACTAGTTTACTATTAATAGGTATAATTGGGGTTGTTTTAACTAGTTTAATCCCTCCACAAATAATAAAAATTGTGATTGACGAACATCTAATACCAAAAAAATATGAAAATCTGCTAATTTTAGCAATAGTGTACTTTATTGCGGTACTTTTTATTGGTGTTTTTGATTTTTTTAAAGAAGCATTAATTACAATATTGGGACAAAATGTCGCAACTGAAATTCGCAATGGGATGATGGAGAAATTAACGAAAGTGAATGCGAAGTTCTTTTCAAATAATGATTCAGGTAAAGTTGTCTCACGATTTACAAATGATGTGAATGCGATCAATACATTATTTACTAGTGGTATTGTGGGGATGATGATTGATTTACTTAAAATCATAGGTATTATCGTATCAATTTGGTTTTTTAGTTCAAGACTTGGGGTTTTAACTTTAATTTTTCTGCCTATTATCTATTTAATAACAAGGCTATTTCAGAAGAAAATGTTAATAGCACAAATTAAAAATCGAATTATTGTAGGTAATGTAAATAATCATATTGCTGAAAGTATCAAAAATGCGAAAATGATCAAGTCATATAGTAAAGAAGACTATATGGAGAAAAACTATAAAGAATACTTAATACAAAACTTTAAAACAATCGAAAAAGTAAATTTTTATGAATCGATCTTTCCACCAATTATTCAATTAATTCGGGCAGTTGTTATTGGTACTATTGTCGTTTTATCATCTAATGAAATCAATTATTTAGGAATATCATTAGGGATGATCGCTGCGACGATAGAATTAATTTCAAACTTATTTGCACCTATTGAAAATTTGGGAATGGAATTACAAAATATCCAACAAGCAATATCAGGGATTCAAAGAGTGAATGAATTTTATGATGAATCTGAAGATTGTAAAATAAATAATGAGTTAAAACTAATAATAAATCGTGAGGATATTAATCTGGATTTTAATAATGTGGGTTTTTATTATAATCAAGGTCATAATATTTTAAATCAGATTAATTTACAAATTATAGCTAACGAAAAGGTTACTTTTATCGGTAGAACTGGAGTTGGTAAATCAACACTTTTTAAGTTGATTTTAGGATTAATTAAGCCAACCGAGGGGTTGATCACCGTTAATGGGATTGATGTTTTTTCTATATCAAATAAGGAAAAACGGCAAATCTTTGGTTATGTTGATCAGAGTTTTAATATTATTAAGGGAACTGTTGCTGATCAAATTAGTCTACAAGATCCAAGTATTACAAGAGAAGCGGTCATTAAGTCTTTAGAATTTGTCGGTTTATCCGATTACATAAATTCACTAGAAAATGGATATGATACTTATATTAAACATGATTTGCTATTTTCCCAAGGTCAAAAACAACTACTAGCAATTGCCAGGGCAACTGTAACTAATCCACCCATCTTACTTTTTGATGAAATCACTGCGAATTTAGACTCGATTACAGAAGATAAAATAATTTCTGTTTTACAAAAAGCGAGTATGAACCATACAATTTTATCCATTTCTCATCGATTGTCCACAATTATTG
The DNA here is from genome assembly GCA_029240795.1 of Haloplasmataceae bacterium. Taxonomy (GTDB): domain Bacteria; phylum Bacillota_I; class Bacilli_A; order Haloplasmatales; family Haloplasmataceae; genus JARDZP01. The sequence continues at coordinate 14,782 of JARDZP010000050.1, forward strand.
AATGTGATAAAATCGTTATATTAGAAAATGGGATGATCAAAAATATCGGTACAAAAGAACAACTTATAGAAGCAGATGAATGGTATCGTAAACATATTGAACTAGAAAAATTGACGTGGAGATGAATCTATGGTAAAAGTCATGATAAGGGCATTTATTAAAAATTATCAGAATATTGAGGATAAACATGTACGTGAAGGTTATAGTGTACTAGCGGGAATTTTAGGAATTATTTGTAATATCTTTTTGTTTTGTTTGAAATTAACAATCGGATATTTTATGAATAGTATTGCGATCATTTCTGATGCATTTAATAACCTTTCAGATACAGGTTCTTCACTTATTTCAATAATTGGGGCTAAATTAAGTAATCGTAGTCCTGATAAAGAGCATCCATTTGGTCATGGTCGATTTGAATATATATCATCGCTCATTGTTTCGTTTATTATTATTTTAGTTGGTTTTGAATTACTTAAAACATCGATTAATAAAGTAATACACCCTGAAGAAATTGTCTTTAGTCCAATTTTATTAATTATCCTTATTCTTTCGATATTTGTAAAAATTTGGATGTTCAGTTATAATCGTTATGTAAGTAAAATTATTGATTCAAGCGTCATTAGAGCTACAGCGTATGATAGTCTTAATGATGTAATCGCAACTAGTGCAGTAATATTGTCAACAGTCATTGGGTATTATTTAAACATATCTATTGATGGAATAATTGGGATTATCGTTTCACTTTTAATTATTTATACTGGTTATGAAATTGCGAAAGAAGTTGTA
>JARDZP010000134.1 GCA_029240795.1 Haloplasmataceae bacterium
TTGTAATAAGATTTAATGAGACTTGCTTTTCGATCAAAATGATGTTCATAATCTTCTAAAAAAAAGTTCGTTAAGTCTGAAAATAATTTTATATTAAAGTTTCCATTTTGGTCTTTATAGCGATATATTAGCTTAGCTTGCGCTTTATCAATATCTATAAAACTATTATCCTTTGTTTTATAAATATCAATATTCACAGCCATACCGATTAAGCGATCAATCCCTTTTTGATCAGATAATATATTTCCTAAAGAATAAATCACAAATGTTTCTTCACCTTTATCATTAATGATGACTTCAACAGGTTGTATAACATGTGGATGATGTCCAATGATGATGTCTACACCTAAATTAGCTAAATATTTTGCTTGCGTTTTTTGTGTTTCATTTGGGTAATCTTGATATTCATCTCCCCAGTGCATTGACACAATGATTACATCAACTAAATCTCTAACCTTATCTAAATCTGCTTTAGCTTTTTGATTAGAATACAAGTTAACTAAGTAATCTTTACCACTTGGAACTGGTATACCATTTGTTCCATATGTATAAGCTACAAAAGCAAATGTAATTCCATTTTTTTTAAATATTTTAACATGTAATCCATTACTACTTCTTGCTGCTCCGGAGTATATAAGTGGCAATTTATCTAAATAATTAGTTGCACTAATTATTGCTTTTTCACCCCGATCTAAAGTGTGATTGTTTGCGATAGAAACTAAATTAAAACCCGTGTCAACTAAAGTATCGCCAAGTTCATGTGGACTATTAAACGCAGGATATGTAGATAATCCCAGTTCTTTACCACCTAAAATTGTTTCTTGATTAATGAATGCTATGTCAAATTGTTTGATATAAGGTTTAATTTCTTCAAACATACTTGTAAAATCATAAATCCCATTAGTATATGCAGCACTATAAACAGTATGATGAATTAAATTATCTCCAACAGCAACTAATGAAACTTTACTTACACTTTCATTTACAACCTCTTGATCATGGTGCATGATTTGTTTATTTAAACTACAACTCGTTAGTATTAAGTAACTTAATAAAAGAAACTTTTTCATATATTCACCTCAATATTAGTGTTTATGGTAAATATAATCATATTCAAGTAAATTTTAGTAATTTTTTATCATAACAATATGACGATCAAGTGTATTAAATTTATCATACACTGGTCATTTGTATTTATTTAAACAAATTAAGTAGATTAAGATCATTTATATCATTTAAATCTTGATTTAGATAAACATGATAAACTAAAGAACCAATTAACTATATAATTTTAATTAATAAGTAAATAATAAAACTATACTATTATTATAAAAGGTGAAAATATGAATAAAGAAAAAGGGTTATCCGTATTTGGCTTAACAATGTTAGCACTGGGAACGGTAATTGGAGGTTCATTTTTTCTAGGAGCAGCCATACCCGTTAGAAATTCGGGTCCAGCTGTTATCATTGCGTACATAATCGGGGGAATACTAGTCTATTCAATTTTATTTTCTTTATCAGAGTTAACTGTAGCTGACCCAAATCCTGGTTCTTTTCGCGTATACGCTAAAAGAGCTTATGGAGAAGGATTAGGATTCGTAGTTGGTTGGATTTACTTTACTGGTTTAGTCTTAGCGATGTCAAGTGAAGCAGTTGCTGTTAGTTTACTTTTTCGAGTCTGGTTTCCCACTTTACCAATTACCTTAATTGGTAGTATTGTAATTGTTGGTGTAACGTTAATAAATTTATTAGGCACAGATAAATTGAGTAAATTAGAAAGTAGCTTGGCCTCAATAAAAATTCTCGCAATTGTAGGCTTTATTGTAATCGCGTTTATTTTAATCTTCATAGAGCCAAAAGTAGGATTAGGTGAATTGAGAAATGTCCCACTATTGCCAAACGGAATTAAAGGTGTTGCTGGTAGCATGTTACTGATTATGTTTTCATTTGCTGGCTTCGAAATCATCGGTTTAGCAGCTTCCGAATCACCCAATCCTCATAGAGATATCCCTAAAGCTATAACTATTACTGTAATTAGTTTAGTAACCTTATATGTTTTATCAATTGCATTTTTATTACCTCTTGTACCTGCAAATGAACTGAACAATGACGTTAGTCCATTTGTGTATGCTTTAGAAAGACAAAATATTGAATGGATATCAACTGCATTTAATATAATCCTAATCACCGCAATACTTTCTACAATGTTAGCCGCTACTTTTGGATTAGGTAGAATGTTTCGTTCATTAGCAGATGAAGGTTGTGTACCAAAAGTATTCAAAGACAAAGGTAATATTCCCTATATAGGAATCATCGTTTCAGGAGTAGCCGTATATGTTTCGTTTAGTTTATCATTTATTCTACCTGAAGAAGTCTATATCTTTTTAGTTAGTGCAGGAGGATTTTCAATTTTATTTACCTATCTAATCATAGTTTTATCGCATTATAAATTACGTAAAATAAACGGATGTCCGCCAAATGGAAAATGTCAATTACCTTTATTCCCTATTTCATCGATATTTACGATAATTGCTTTATTATTAATCATGATCAGTATGCCATTCGTTGTTGGACAAGCGAGTGGTTTAATCGTAGGAGTAACGTTAATCGTCATTTTTTCATTAATTTATAAAGTGATCAAAATTAAAAGTTAGAATAGCTTAAGAACTATTCTTATTTCATTGACTTATAAATAATTTAGGGAATGCAAAATGGATAACAAACCCAGATTTCACTTATCCTGACTAATTTTTTTAGAGAATTTCCTACGTCTATCCTTAGTTAAGTAAATGTATATATGATTTGTAAAATTTCCGATAATGCATTAGTTGGAGTTGCTAATGAAATTGTTAGTATTCCTGTTGTCTTATTTAGGAAATTGGAACAACTATATCTATAAAACAATATCTTGGATCTAAACAAGAAAAAAAAGCAAATGATGTCGAGTGTTGCACTGATCATCAACTTTATATTAGTGAACATTTATATTAAAACTGTCTGAAAATAGAATACCTTACGGAACAATTATCTTCGTTCATTTAATTTAGTTATTGTAAATGCATTGTGAGATGGGGTGATGTTAGATATTCTGTTTTAATAGGTTTTATTTCCATGTGGTGTTCCTTAGCATATAAATTAGGGATCTATTTTATCGTTTACAATTGATGAATGGTTCAGAGGCTTTTTCAACTATATTCGATGGATTAAGCAAAATTGGATACAAATAAGATTAGTTATCTAAATTTCTCTTTCAATCGGTAAGCCAGAAACTGAGTATTCCGCGTAGGATCCATCATATAATAAGACATTTTTATATCCAAGTAATTGTGTTAAAACATAGTAAGTGTAAGTTGCCCTATTACCAAACGAACAGTACACAATAATATTTTTTTTATTCGGATTTACCTCTTTAGATACATAAATCATCTTCAATTCATCATAAGTTTTAATTGTCTTATCTTTATTTAAAGTTTCAGTAAAAGGAATATTAATCGCATGAGGAATATGACCTTTTTTATATTCTTCATTTGATCTAACATCTAAAAAAAGATAATTTTCATTATATAAACTATTTTTTACTAATTCAATATCAGCTATTTTATCATTCTGTTTTTCATCAGCGAGATATTTGGTTTTTTCGGGTGTTTCAATTTTATTAACTACATAATAATCATTATTGATCCAAGCAGTTATTCCACCATCTAACACTTTCACATCACGATGACCATACAATGTTAGGATAAACCAAAGTCTAGCTGAAAGGACATTGTTAAAATTATCATATAAAACTATCGTATCTTCTTGATCAATCCCAAAATTTGATAAGAACTCTTCTACTTTTTCCTTACTTGGCACAAAGCCTTTTATATTATTTATAGTTTGTGAGACATCATCAATATTTAATATTTGTGAATTTGGGATGTATTCTGTATAATTTATATCTTCTTTAAGCGCTATTAATTTAACATTTTCATTTTCAATTAATGTTTTTAATTGTTTAACTGAAATTATACTCTGTGGTTTAGCATATTCATTATACTTATTGATGTTAATAATGTGATTATTATCTTCTCTAAATGATAAATCATATATTTTTTGTTTATTTGAAATTAATACTGATATTAAACATAAAAATAAAAGTAAGACAAATATAATCCGTTTCATTCTCATCATCCTTTATTTAAATTCATTTTAGTATTAACCAAAAATAAAAAAGATATCAATACA
>JARDZP010000135.1 GCA_029240795.1 Haloplasmataceae bacterium
ATACCCAAATATGAGAAGTACATTCTTCAAAAAAATCAGATATTTTAACAATATCTGATTTGTTTTTTTAACCATTCTACCCAAAGTTTAGGAAGAACCTTTTTTAGTGATAGGACTTTTTATATTAAATTAAAAATCTTTTAACATAGCTCACATAAGTCCAATTTTCTAAAAACTTTTTCATAGAATTATAACCAGAATCATATAAATATCTAATTTGTTTTCTATTTAATTCAAAATTTGTACCATGTATGGTATTGTCATTTTCAAGATTAATGATTCTTACTCGATCTTTTTCTCTTACATATGACATTTCGTCTTGATTAAGTGAAGCCGTTACTAAGTCAGATATATATTTAAAAATACCATTTTTACCAATTGAAGAATTACTACATTGATCTTCAATTTTAATTCCGAATGTGGGCAATTTACTCTTTTTATCAAATACCCAAATTGGTAAAGCTGATAATAATCCTCCATCAACAATAATTGCATCCTTTCCCCTAAAGGTGAGTTTAAGTGGAGTATAAAATAATGGGATAGAAGAACTCATCATTACAGCTTTTGAAATTTTAAATTCACTCGGATTAATTCCATATTCTAGTAAGTCATCAGGGATTACTACGATTCTTCGGTTTGTCACATCTGCGACAATTATTTTTAATTTACTTTCATTATTAATCATGACATTGTCAAAAGTACTAATACCCTTTTGTTTTAATAAATTATCTATCCATTTTTCAATGATATCGCAATTATATATACCTTTGTTTTTTATTAATGATAATGGTTTTCCTAATAAAAATAGTTTTGAAAGTTTCGTTTTATTAAGAAACATCTTAAAGTCAGTTTTTTCCATGATTTCGATTAATTCATCAGCACTGTAACCTGAAGTTATTAATGCTGAAAAAATTGAACCAGCAGAAACGCCAGCACAATTTTCAATTTCATAACCTTTTTCAGTTAGTGCTTTATATGCACCTACAAAACTGATCCCTAATATTCCTCCCCCTTCAAATACTAAATTGACCTTCAATCTAACACCCCTATAATTAACGTTTCGAGTTATCTAAATTAATAATCTTTTGAATATAATCTTCTTTGAATAAACTTAAATAATTTAAAGTATCCGTGATATATTTATTACCTTTTTTAATAAAATCAAAGATATTTGTTAATCTTTTATTATCAGTCATATCATAATACAATTGATCAAAAAAATATGAAGAAAATTCATTAAGCTCTTTTATATTGATATGAATACCCAAATTAGTATCTAAAATTAACAATTCTCTCGCAAATCGTTGTGCTAAATAGTGAATCTGATTGACCTTTTCTTCAGCTTCTTTCACATATGAATTTTTCGTCAAATTAGCTAAAATTCCTTTTCCAAATATATCAAATGCTTTCCACTTTTTAGATTTTTCTAAATTTTCATTAATATAATTAAAGATTGTATTTAAATGATTACCAATTAAAATTACATCATTTAAATCTTTTATGTTGACTTTATATTGATTGATTTGTTTATTTATTTCCCTAATTTTATTAATCTCTGTGTTAGAATAATCTTTTTGTTGCTTTAATAATTCACAATATTCTTCATCGTATTTATATATTGGTTCTAACTTTTCATGTAAATCGGAAATTTCTTTATTTATAGAATCAATTAATATGATAATTAATTTATAATCTTGTTCATTTTTACTTAGTTTATCTTTATTATCATTGAGTGTAGCTAACCATAAATCAACTATTGAGTTATTGTCTAATTTAGTGATTGAAGTGTTTGTTTTTTTAAATTCTTCTATCAATCGAGCTTTCTTAAATTTATAAACACTTAATTCTTTATTCGCTTCATCTAATTTTCGCATAAAACTTTGCTTTCTAGATACTAATGATTCTAATTCAATTAATCTTTTATCAAACTCCATTTTCATTCTCCTAATCTATATTTGTACTATATTATATGATAATTATTTTAAATATTCATTAGAAAAAGAAAAAATGGTATAATATTATATAATAATATTAAATATACACTATAAAAGGAGAATCTTATGAATGAGGTTATTAAAACAATTTTAAATCATCGCTCAATTAGAAACTATACTGATGAACTAATAAAAGAAGATGATTTAAATTTAATCATTGAGTGTGCGCAAAGTGCTCCATCTTCAATAAATGGTCAACAAGCAAGTATTATCGTTGTAAAAAACAAAGAAAGAAAAACTAAATTAGCTGAACTTTGTGGTAATCAACCCTACATTAACGAGGCGCCTATCTTTCTTATTTTTTGTATGGATTTTTACCGAGCAAAACTTGCTTGTGAGAAAAATAATGTATCCATTGAGACTGTGGATAATATTGAAGCAACTTTGATTGGTAGTATTGATGTTGGTTTAGCAATGCAAAATGCGATTAACTCAGCTGAATCATTAGGTCTAGGCACAGTACCGATTGGGGGTATCAGAAGTAACCCAAGTGAAGTTATTAAATTACTTGAATTACCCCAATACGTTTTTCCATTATGTGGCTTAGTTGTCGGTCATATCAAGGACCATTCTGAATTAAAACCACGTTTACCAAAACTGTCAGTAATGCATGAAGAAAAATATAATCATGATTTAAAACCATTTATTGATCAATATGATGAAACAATGACTCATTATATGTTAGAAAGAACAAAGGGTAAAAGCAATCGTGATTGGTCAAGAGGCATTGCTGATTATTCTAAAAATAAGAGTACTAGACCTATTAAAGAAATAATGAAAAATCAAAGCTTTAATAATGAATAAATATAATAAAAGTATGTTAAAATTTGTTTAACATACTTTTATTATATTCATTCAATTTATAATAACCCTTTTTTCTCTTTAGTTAATAATTCAATGTTATAATCACTATCTTTTAAGCGATTATTCAATTTATTTATGATGTCGAAGACATAATTCATTTGATTTTGTACTTGATTAATAGAGTTGTTTATTTTTGATTGAACAGCATAATCAACAAAAAATCCATCAAAAAACCAATCAGCAAATTTTAGTGTACTACTTATATCAACATTTAAATCTAAGGTTAAATTAACATCTTTTAATTCCCGATTAAATCTACTGGCTTGATATTTTAGGTTATCTATACTTGATTTGGCATTATTCAAATGTGAATGTTTAGCCATATCAGCTAAGAAACCACCACCAAACATATCATATGTACCCCAGTTTTTTGCTTTATTTAAACTATTTAATACTTCTTTTAAAGAATTGATCAGGGTATTACCAGCACTAATTGCTTCACTTATTTCTTTTTTTTGACTTCTATAATTGTTAATTTTATTATTTATTTCTTTGATTTTCTCACTTAACTCTAAATTAGAATCCAATATTATATTCTCTTTTTGATTGAGTAGATGTTCTAATTCACTTTCTTTATTTTTAATATTATTTAACGACTTTTTAATTTCATTAATTTCACTTTTTAAATTATCTAATGTATTATAGACAACTTTATAATCATATTCGGCTTTAGAAAATTCTTCCTTTTCTTTCCATAATTTTTCGGTTTTACTACCAAAAAAGCCAAACCATATACTACTAAGAGATACTTTTTCTAGTCTTAATACATCCTTTTCTTCTTTTACGAGAATCTCTTTAAGTTCATTTTCTTGTTTACTTAAAGTATTATACTCATCGGTAGCGTCATTAAGTTTTCTTTCAATTTTACCTTTTTCACCAATGATTAATTTAAGATCCATTATTGGTTGATCCAATTCCATAAGTCCACCCCTTTTAAAATATATAATATTACTATAACAATTATAAAACATTTATTCAATATTTTACTTAATAAATACTTAGATTTAACATAAATTTTTTATATTAAAAATAAAAGGAATATTAAATATTGATGTTTTTGAAGAGTTTTATCTAAATCGTGAAAAATAGATCGTTGCTTACTTGATGCCTAACAACTATTGGGAAAGTTGTAATTTCAGCGATCCTTCAGCTAGAGTACTTGCAAACTATGGTAAAAGTGGCGAATAATTTATTTAATCAACATTATGAAAATAATGTCGATTTTTTGCTTTATGTTATTGAACATTAATACAATTATATATATAATCAATAAGACATTGATTTATGAATGGAGGAATAAATAATGGATTTCGCAAAATCATTAAAAATATTGGCATGGATTTCGCAAAATCATTAAAAATATTGGCGATTGGAAATAGCTTTAGTGAAGATGGTACCACATATCTCTGGAATATCGCAAATAACTATGGAATTAAAAATGTTGTAATTAGTAACTTATATATTGGTGGATGTTCACTAGAAACTCATTGGAATAATGCTACAAATATTTTAAAAAATTATAATTATTTTAAGAATACAATCGGAACATGGACTACTACTAATAATGTATCTATTTTAGATGGATTACTAGATGAAGATTGGGATATAATCACAATACAACAAGTAAGTGGTAAAAGTGGTCTAGCAGATTCTTTTAATCCTTTTTTATCAAATTTAATTGATTATGTTCAAAAAAACAAAATAAATCAGGATGCAAAATTGGGTTGGCATTTAACCTGGGCTTATGAAGGAACTAGTTCACATGGTGCTTTCGCTCAATATGATCGAAATCAAATCACTATGTATCACGCAATTGTTAATGCTGTACAAAGTCATATCCTAAATATTAAAGATATTGAATTTGTTATACCAGCAGGAACAGCAATTCAAAATGCGAGAACAAGCTTACTTGGCGATACCTTAACTAGAGATGGATTTCATTTAGATTTAAATTTGGGTAGATATATCGCTGCACTGACTTGGTTTAAGGCAATTACTGGTTTTTCTATAGATCATATTGAATATAAACCTAGTGTTGTAACAAACATAGAAGTTGAAATAGCTAAAGAGTCAGTGAATAATTCAATTGGATGTCCTTATAAAATTACACAATCAGAATTTATATTATCCCGAAATATATAATAAAACAGACATGTATGATACACATAATTAATCACTAAATAAACAAAAAGCAACAAGGTTAGAATCGCTTCTTCCCGTTGCATAAATGTCATAATTATTTGTCTTATAATATTGACAATTCAGGTAAAAAAACTTCAACTGCTCATTTTTACAGTAGATATTTCATTAGAATCATCATAAAATATAAGTGCTGAAACCGTAGATTAAATTCAATATTACTCTAGGACATTATTTAATAATAGGAGGATTATTACTTGAAATGTAAGACAATAAAAGATGGCACAGTAAAAATAATTGTAGAAAAAGTTAGAATAGAAGGAGCTGGAGCGATATTATTAACTGGACCTTCTAGTTGTGGAAAAGGCGAGATTTCGAAAGAATTATGCCGTATCTTATCCATTCCTAAAGAACGTTATCTTTCAATGGGAGAAATATTACGACAAACTATCAAAAAAGCTCGTAATGATAAAATATTTAGCGCAAAATTGGCAGCCGATTATCTGATCAGTGATCAAATTTCGATATTTAATTCAAGTGAAAATAACGAAGATACACTTGAAAAAGCGATGAAACATAAAACAGAAGTACTTGAATATTATAAAAAGGATGATATCACTCAACTAGATTGGTTAGAGTTTTGTGTTATTCAAGGGCTATTAGTTCCTGATGATTGGACAATGAAAGTTGTAAATGCGACATTCGCTGAAAATGAAATTTATAAAAATGAAATCTTTATATTAGATGGGTACCCAAGAACATTAAAAGCTGCTGATGCATTATTAGATACATTTGCGTTATGTGATATTCCAATAATAAAAATTATTCATTTATCAATTACAAAAGAGGAAATGATTAAAAGAGCCTATAATCGTAATCGTTTAGATGATACAATTGGTAGTTTAGAAAGACGTTATCAATTCTATATAGAAAGTGTACAACCCAGTATTGATTATTTAAAATTAAAAGTTGGTTCATCTAAAGTTGCACTTATTGACGCACATCAACCTGAGTTCACAAATGGACAAATTGACCTATCAAAATCAATAAGACATGTTGCTTTAAGTGTCTTACAATCACTTGAAATACCAAGTTATTTATTGGATATTTAAAAAAATTAAAATCATTAGGTAAAATATAAATAAAACTGCACTAGAAAAGTCTAGTGCAGTTTTAAAATATTATTTTTGTTCTAATAATTTTTGTTCAATATTATCAAGTTGATTAACCTTCTCATAGTTATTAACTAAATCACTTTGTTCAAAATCACCTTTATCACCATTAAATACTAATTTCAATAATACTGGAGTAATTAATGCTGTTAACACAACCATGATAATTACTGGGCCAAACAAAATAGTATCAATAAGTCCCATTGTTACACCTTTATTAACTACTATCAGTACAACTTCTCCACGACAAACCATTCCAATACCCACTTGGACACTTTCCTTTGAATTATAGCCACTTAATTTTGCGCCAATTCCACATCCTATTAATTTAGAGACAATCGCTACTAATACTAATAATATTGTGAATATTATAATCATACCCGTCATTTCTGGTATGATTACTTTTATTCCAATACTGGCAAAGAATATTGGTGTTAATAATAAATATGATAATGGGCTGAATTTGGAAGCAATATATTTTGATTTAGTAGTATTAGCAATAATTAAACCCGCAGCGAATGCTCCAATAATATCAGCTACTCCAAAATAATGTTCAGCTATATATGCCATAAGTAAACAAATTACAAAAGCTATGATTGGAAATCTGTGTAAGTCTTTATCCTCTACACGATTTGCATACCACTTAAAAAATCGATTTAGTGCATAACTTACTACCGCGGCAAATATAAAGAATAAAATTATTTTAATTAATACCATTGAGATATTAACATCAGCACCTGATAGACCAGTTATAATTGTTAAAGCTACCAGACCTAATATATCATCAATAATTGCAGCTGCAAGTATTGTATTACCAACTTTAGAATTTAACTTACCTATTTCTTTTAATGTTTCTACTGTAATACTTACAGATGTCGCTGTTAAAACAACTCCAACAAAGAAATTACGTAAAAGTAAACTACCTGAATGGGCAAATACACCTTCATCAAAGAAATACATTAAGCCTGCGCCCATTAATAAAGGAACAATTACTCCAACCATGGCAACGATCAATCCTGATTTACCTGAACTTTTTAGCTCACGAATATCGGTTTCCATTCCAGCTGTAAACATTATTACGATGACGCCTAGTTCAGCTAATAATGTCAAAAATTCTGTTTCATGTAAAACATTAAAAACTGCAGGACCTAAAATTAATCCTGCCAATAATGATCCCACTACTTGTGGCATTTGATATTTTTTTACTATTAATCCTAATCCTTTAGTACTTAATAATATTAGTGCTATATCTAGCAAAAATCCGTATGTCATTTCTTACATCTCTCTTCCTAAATTGAAACAATTTTCATAACATTTAGATTATACACCTAAATAATATTTTTTCAAGAATATTATTTCATGAAAGCGCTATATATGTTTTTATTATTATTACTAATTTTGTTATATTTAATATATACCGTTTTTATTAATTTACTTCTGTAAAATATTATAATTTAACTAAAAAGATATTTATCTTCTTTTTATTATAGTATAATTAATATACATTTTATTCTTAAAAGAAAGGAGATTACAAATGAATTGGTTTAAAAACTTAGATCCAGTATTACAAGCGCTTATAGCTACTTTATTTACATGGAGCTTAACAGCATTAGGTGCGGCATTAGTTTTTTTGTTTAAGACGATTAATAAAAAAGTATTAACTGCGATGTTAGGATTTGCAGCTGGAGTGATGATAGCAGCAAGTTTTTGGTCATTACTTG
>JARDZP010000136.1 GCA_029240795.1 Haloplasmataceae bacterium
AAATTAGACTTGTTGACATTATCCATTGATAATGTCATTGCACCTTCATAATTATCAGTCGCAGTAATACCTGTTAACCAATTAGGTTCAGCTGAACCCTTTACGAATGTTAAGTCGATTAAACCATTTATAACTGGTTCTGTTGTATCAACAATCTTAATTGTTAATACTTTTGTGATAAGATTATTATCGCTGTCTTTTATATTATAAGTGACATCAAATTCACCTACAACATTCATATTGACTTTAGATTGATCGACATCACTTTCAGTTAATGTAATAGCCCCATCTTCTGTATCATTAACTATAACTGCTTGTAGCCAATTAGGTTCCTGCGAACCCACTTCATACTGTGTAACAAAATCTTCATTCACAACAATTACAGGGTTATTAAGTGGTTGTGTAGTTCTACAACCAGATAAAAACAGGGATGTTGTGAAGAGGATTAGTAAAGACCAATAGATTTTTCTCATATTTCCTCCAATTTCTTCCATATACTTAAACCTTTCACGTAAATATTACAATAAATTTTTGTAATAAATTAGCGAATGTTGTCATAAATAGTATCTCACTTACTATTTTATTCACAATATATGTTTATAAGAACAAATCACAATATGATAAGTATTAATTTACATAAAAGTATATTATTGTTATAATCAATTTAGATTAATAAATGGAGGGAAATATGTTTAAGAAAAGTTTAGGTTTAAGATTATTAGCTTATATAATAGATTATATTTTAATATTCGTTATCGCTGGTATTCTTTATTATTTATTTGATTTTGGAACACTAAAAACAGAAGGTTTTTCATTTGAGTATTCTATGAATTTTATTGAATTAGCTATAGTTAGTTTAATCTACTATATGCCATTTGCTTTTTTTGCAAGTGGAAATACAACAGGCAAGATGTGTACTGGTATTACTATTAGAAAACCAGACTTAAGTCTAGTTGATAAAAAAACAATTTTATTCAGAGAATTAATTAAAGCTGTACTTAATTGGGTAGGTATAATCTCTTTCATCTTTGTTCTATTTAGAAGTGATCGTAAATCAATCCATGATTTATTAGTAGATACAATTGTAGTTAGAAGAGTTAATACAAATGAATTAATGAAAGAGAAACAAGAAGAACAAAAGTAGAAATTTTATAAAAAACAAAAAGGGGCTGTAACTTCATTAAAAAGATTTTTAATGAAGTTACCAGCCCTTTTCTTATTAAAAAAGATGAGTTTTCCACAATATAAAACTATGATTGTCTAGATAAATTTGAAAGCATCCACCTAAAATAATTGAAAGAAAAAAACTTTAAATTTGATCGTAAAAAAAGTTTTTTTATTCTAGTTAAAATCATATTTTTCCTCAATTTTAAATTGTTGATAATATATAATTATTATTAGTAAGATTAGATGAGAATGAAAGAATTTAGCTAAATATTTTTGAAATAAACGCAACTTGATAGTTTTCCATATTATTATTTAGCCAATTGTGATATGTCTTTGTATCATATAATCATTTACTTCATCAGGTATTTTTGCTTTTCTACTTTTATAATTCCTGAATTGTCAATATAAATCAAAACTTAATGTTAATAAGAGAATATAAAAAACATTGTTGTCATCCTAATATCTATTAATTTGCCTTTTTATAGATTAAACATATGCCATTGTCTAATAATAATGTATAATAATAGTATTTAAAATTTTTAAATGGAGGTTTTTATGTCAGTTTTTCAACATAACGTTAATATAGAAGGTTTTATAAAAAGGTTTCCTGTTTCAACTATACTGATTTTAATAAATACAGCGTTTTTTATTATCACAATATTTACAGGTGGATTTTCAACTTTAAATTTATTAAAATTAGGTGGATTAAATTATTATGCTGTGACATTTGGCGAGTATTATAGGTTAATAATCGCTATCTTTTTACACGGTTCGATTATGCATTACCTCTTTAATACCTTTTTTGGAATTGCGATAATAGGTGCAGGCTTAGAAAAATTAATTGGTTCATGGAAATTTTTAATAGCTTATTTAGGTAGTGGTATTTTATCGAGTGTGTTTGTAGTATTCATTTCTCCACGAAATTATATTACAGTTGGTGCATCAGGTGCAATTTATGGTGTTCTAGGTGTATTTTTGTATATTATTTTCTATAAAAAACACTTATTATCATACGCCGATCGTATGTATATTAGAAATTTATTTATTATAAACATTGTTTTCACTTTTATTAGCCCAAGTATAAGTAAAGCAGGTCACATTGGTGGTGTTTTAGCTGGCTTTGTGATTGGATTTTTATTATTTTTTAGAGATAAACGTAAATTTTATTACTATTATGAATAGATATCAAGCAAATCTTAATTGAGTTATTTTTTTACTAATTCATTGAAAACATAATTATTTTTAAAATTACCTAGTCTAGACAGAGAGGCATTCAATCTTAAAATTATTTATTATTATTATCCCTTTAGCTCAGTATAAGTGATAACCTTAGTTTGTGAACAACAAAATAGCAATCTACTAAACCAAGTACTTATAAACTTTCTTCGATTAAACCTATAATAAAATTCATTTCGATATGATTGTATGTAACCAATGAAGATGCTCTGAATTCTTTGCAGGATCAATTACGATAGAATTAGTGCATAATCTTCTTTAACTAATGATTTGTATGAACGATACAATCACTATGAATTTTGATTTTGGTTCAATGGTTCGCTTCGCGAAATCAATTAAAAAATATATTTTACTAAGATAATGAAAAATTTCAAGAAAAGTTAAATGGCTTGATTCCGAATGAATATCGAAATCAAGCCTTAATTAATAAAATAATTTAATCTTTTACAAGTCCACTTGACAGGGAGCAGTTCAATTCACAAATATGTGATAAACTCTACGCTTTTATTCTAATTAGTGATTAATCATTTACTGAAGTAACAGTAACAGTTTTTATTACTTGTGTACTTATTGGTTTATC
Organism: Haloplasmataceae bacterium; assembly: GCA_029240795.1. GTDB lineage: Bacteria > Bacillota_I > Bacilli_A > Haloplasmatales > Haloplasmataceae > JARDZP01. Next base: position 2,984 of record JARDZP010000136.1, read on the forward strand.
ATCAGCATTAACAGGTACATTGGCGATTTCGTCTACAACATCAATGCCTTCAATTACTTTTCCAAATGCTGAATAATTTCCATTTAAATGTGGTGAATCTTGGTGCATGATGAAAAATTGTGAGCCTGCTGAGTCAGGATTACTAGATCTAGCCATTGATATAACGCCTCTTTTATGCATTAAATAATTTTCTACACCGTTTGAAGTAAATTCACCTTTAATAAAAACCTTCATTGACTAACGTTACAAAGTTTTCCACAGTGATAGGTGCAACTTCTTTATATAGTTCAATTTTAATAATTTTACCATTTTCCATTTCCATTGTTACAATATAATCTACATTAAACTCTTGGGGGACAATTTTAAAATCATTTTTTTTACATCCTGATAATATGATTATGATTGTAATTATAATTAGAACTTTTACTTGCTTCATTTTAAACCTCAATTTATTTATTAATTTAGTGTTTTACAGTAAATGAATAAACATATATATAAATAATAATATCATTTACAAAAGATAATGTAATAAAGGATTCTATCGTAATTTAAAAAAGTTAGAATATTTATTTCTAACTTGAATATACTATGGTCTCCCCTAGAGGAGTTGAACCTCCGACCTACTACTTAGGAGGCAGTCGCTCTATCCACTGAGCTAAGAGGAGTTAATAAATTTCAGACCTAATTTAGTATATTATAATTTTGAAACTATTTCAACCTTAAAAATCATTAATCCATAATATTTTTATATTCATTTACCATAATATACTAATAATATGGAAAATAGAGTTTCATCTAGGAAATGAAACTCTACTATGTGATTGTTAGGATTTATTAAACGATGTAGGAGACATCTTAAATCCTTATTTAAATTTCTTATGAAATTGTAATTTAACTATATAGTTAAATTACCTTAATTTTACCAAAATCGACATAATATTTCAATTAATATTTTATTTTATTTTTTATAAATATAATAAAATCTACTAAAAGCATTGAAAAATATCTTAATAATGGTTATAGTTTAGATAGAAATAAATGTAAAGGATGATTAAATGTTACATTATAAAATCTATGAAAATGAAAATTCAACTGAATGGGTAACATTAATACATGGTGCCGGTGGAAGTTCAAATATATGGTATAAACAAATTAGAAGATACAAACAGAACTTTAATACATTATGTATTGACTTACGGGGACATGGTGGTTCAAATCAAGAAATATGGCATAGAGGTGATTCCTTTTTTCAAATATCAGAAGAAGTTATTGAAGTATTGGATTATTTACACATTTCAAATACACATTTTGTTGGTATCTCATTAGGAACTATTGTGATTCAAACAATCACAAAAAATCATCCAGAACGAGTTAAATCAATGATTTTAGGTGGTGCGATAATTCAAATTGATATTCGTACTAAATTTTTAATCGTTGTCGGAAACTTACTCAAAAGAATTATTCCATATATGTGGTTATTTAAAATATTTGCTTGGATTATTATGCCAAAGGAAACACATTCTGAATCAAGACTTGCTTTTATAGAACAAGCTAAAAGAATGTGTCAAAAAGAATTTATCCGTTGGTTTAGACTTACTAAATCATTAAATCCCTATTTACGTAATCTACAATTAGTTTCAAAAGGAGTTCCAACATTATTTGTGATGGGTGCTGAGGATCATTTATTTTTAACCCCAATCAAAGAATTAGTAAAAAAACAACCCGATTTAAAACTAGTATGTATCGAAAATAGTGGACATGTGTGTAATATTGACCAACCAGATGATTTCAACAATATAACAATTAACTTTATAAAACAATTAGCTTAATATTAAAAAGTATCCTACGATACTTTTTTTATTTTAACTTATATTTATTTATTTCAATTATTTTTATTATCTGTTTCATTCATCACTTGAAAGACAATTTCAACGATATTTTAATCATTTGTTCAATATGCAATGTTTAGTTATGGGGTTAATGAGTATTTATAATTATAATTTTTTGTAGAAATGAGTTAAAAAACAATGAATGTTTGTTATAATATATAGTAATGATAACTAACTAAAGGAGTAATTAGTATGGAAACAAAAACAATAAATAGTCACGTGAACTTTTCATTAAATTATTATCTCTTTTTACCTAATGGATATGAAAATTTAGATATAAAATGGCCATTAATTATGTTTTTACATGGTGCAGGCGAACGAGGTGATAGTTTAGCTGAATTAGATTTGGTTAAAGTTCATGGAATCCCAAAATACATTAAACTAAATCCTGATTTTCCATTTATTGCGATATGTCCGCAATGTCCTAAAAATTCATATTGGCCAAGTCAAGTAGAACAATTGAATGTCCTTTTAGATGAAATAATTTCTACATATCATGTTGATGAAAGTCGCGTTTATCTTACTGGTTTAAGTATGGGGGGCTACGGTACATGGTATCTCGCTAATAGTTATACAGAAAAATTTGCGGCAATTGCTCCTATTTGTGGTTCTGGTATTAGATCAAGTGGTGAGAAATTATCAAAATTACCTATTTGGGTTTTCCATGGTGATCAAGATCCGGTTGTACCCTATGCGGATAGTGAGTATTTAGTAAATTCTATAAAAAAATATGGTGGCGATATAAAATTTACCACATATAAAAACTGTGGTCATAATAGTTGGTCTGAAACATATGCAAACCCTGAACTTTATGAATGGTTCTTAAGTCATAAACGGTTTGAGGTGAAATAAATGGATATGTACGATAACGTCTTTTTTAGACCCTATAAAGCTAATGATATCGAAACATTACTCAATCAAATTGATAAAAATGATTTAGCGAGAATTTATTATACCACTTGTTATGATCCAAAAGTAAACCCTAAGAAAGTTTATATGGATTATATAAGTAAAAACTATTTAGTAACAGTAAATAATTTATTGAATAATTGTTATAGCGAAATCCTTGATTTAATCTATTTACTTGTTGATCATAATGGTGAAATTGAATATATCAATCGCGAACCAATGCAAGCAGTTTGTATGATGGCTTATTGTATCGCATTTCCAGTAAAAAGAGGAGATAAAAATATCTTAGTAATGTCTCATGAGGTTTTATCATTTTTTAAGGGTCAAGATCGAATTTTATTGTATAAAAATATATCAGTAAATGACTTAGTAATCAAATATTGTCGTGGATTGATAAGTATCTATGGTATATTTGAAATAAGCTATCTATTATTTAATTTAAAAAAATTCGAGAATATTAAGTTAACAATCGATGATATCCAACTCCTTTTAAATATTGATGGATTATTTTCTGATTTTTATAGTGTAAGAGAAAATACCGTTCATATCGATATAGTAAGTCAAATACCCAATTTTTACGATAACTATTCTAAAATGAAAGAATTACCTTGTTTTGAATGTACAAAAGACATGATTTTAAATGGAGTTAACTCTACTGAAGAAGTTGTCCTTCGTTTTAAGGAATATTGTGAACAAATATACCAGATGAATGAAGATCAAATTGATCATATTTTATTCATTATTAACGAATATTTAAAAATGAGTATTCCTACTGAAGAACTCGTGGATTTCCTAGATGGTACTTTCAAATATAATTTTTATCGTAATAAAATGATCATAAAATCGTATTTAAAAGAGTTTGATCAATCTACAAGAAAATGGATACTAAGAGGGCATACAGAAGCAGAATATAAATTAATTAAGAATGATAAATTGATTCCATTTAAAAAATTATAAACCTTGGAGGAAAACATGCTTGATATTCTTAAGGAAATACCTGAGTTTTCTAATTGGATAAAAATTGAACCAGTATTAAAAGGCTGGTCCGATGATCAAAAATTTTACATTGAAGACAATTTAGGAAATAAATTATTATTACGATTAGCTAATATTTCTAAATACCAAACTAAAAAAATAGAATATGAATATTTAAATAAACTATTAACCTTAGAAATATCGATGACTACACCTATTAAATTTGGTATTTGTTGTCAATATGTTTACACACTTTATAAGTGGATTGAGGGTGTGGATGCAGAAATAGGTTTAAAAGAATATAGCAAAAAAGAACAATATGAATTTGGCATAATTGCTGGTAAGATTTTAAAAAGAATCCATTCAATTCCAGCTTCAGAAAATCAAGAAGACTGGGCTATTAGATTTAAACGTAAAATAAGTAAGAAATTAGATTCATATGAAAAGTGTGCAATTAAGATTCCAAATGACACATTTTTTATAAAATTTATTTTAGATAACTTAAGTTGTTTAGATAATAGACCTCAGACCTTCCAACATGGTGATTATC
>JARDZP010000137.1 GCA_029240795.1 Haloplasmataceae bacterium
TTGATTCACTGTTTTTAAATGCTAAAAGAGCATATCACTCGATCATTTTGTTGTCAACATCTAGTTCAAGACAATTTTTACTAATTATTCTATGGTTTTAACTAAAACTCAACAACGAATAAGGTATGAATTTTATGAAAACCTTTGCCCACCAATAAGTGAATTTTATTAAATTGGGACGAATTAATACCAGATAATTCTCTTATATATTCTTCACAACCGCCTTGACATTCAGGAATCGGGAGTTGTTTTCTTTCAATGTCCCTTAAAACATCACATACACAACTTCCAAATTCTATATTTTTTCCACAACTCATTTATTAAAAATATTTAAAAAAATATTGAATGTAGGGAGAAACAAAACAAAAAGACATAATGTGATCCATTATGTCTTTTCTTATTCATGGTTCTTTAAATGTTTCGAATATCAACATCTTTAAGTATAGAAAACATACAATCAAAAAGTAATTAATTTTATAAAATATAGTATCTGTAAAAAAAGGGATTGATCATATGAAAAATATTTTAATTGAATTAATTAATGAACTCTATAATGCAAATTACAAAGTAAAAAATATAATCTTATTTCAAATAATAAAATATTTAGTGAATAACTATACAGATGATTTATTATTTGAAGTAATAGAATTATCGATATATTGTCTTCAACAAGATAAATTTGTAGAAGCAAAAAGACTAATAGAGATTATTAATTTAAATCAAAATTATGATTTTAGTTCACTATTAAAATTACATAATAATAATAGTAAAAGGAATCTATTTAAATTTTATAGATCAACTAATCAAAAAGACCTTGCTGACAATTTTTTTAAATTTATCGACCGAAATAAAAATAACACAATGAAAATACTTTGTATTTTATCTTTTAATAAAAACGGATATATGCGATATAATGCCTTAGTTGAATTAAAAAACTATGATTTTAATCTTACGATGCCTTATTTTTTATTGAGAGTTAATGATTGGGTAGATTTAATTAGTAACTATGCTACAAAGATAGTTATAGATAATTTAACATGTCAATTTAATGACGGATATTTTTCGTCGATCATCACAATTGAAAAAATAAAAAAATATGAAAGACAAAAACTAAACACTTATCATATTGAATTAGAGTTAAATGATTATTTATTAAAATCTGATTCAACTAAATTAATATATGCCTTCCAACGAGAAAATAATATAAAGTGTAAAAGAATATTATTAGAATACCTTATTAAAAAAGATGACGTCTTAGTCGTTAATTTTCTCAAAAAATATCAACATCATGATAATTATATTAATAGTAAAATTAATTCCTATTTAGAAAAAAAATTAACAAAAAATGATTTTTTTATATATTTGAAAAATAGTAAGCACCCCTATCAGGCATTCATCTATATTAATGAAATACATGATATTGAAAAAATAATACCCTATATATATCATGATTCATTATCAGTACAGCGACATGCAAGGTATGTTTTAAGTAATTATGGTAAAACAATCTCTATTAATGATTATAAAAATGAATTAAGTAAAAAAAATTATAAAAAACGGAATATTATAAATGGTTTAATTGACATATCGCATAACTTAGATTATGAAATGCTCAATCAATTTCTAAATGATAAGGATAACTATGTGAGAAAATTAGCTTTTATAAAGTTATGTAAAATGCAATTAATTGATATGATAAATGCGAAATCTTTTCTAGAAACGAATTTATCTCACTATGAAAGAAAGATCTTAATAAAATATAAAATTAAATTAGATATAAATGAGTTAATAAATCTATATCAAATAAAAAATGAAAACCTAAACATAATATATTTAATAGAAGAATATTCAAATTGGGATGCGTTTGAGGGACTATTAACACTATTAAACAATGTAAAAAATGATCGACACAAGGATGTAATTATTCAATCAATAAAAAGATGGGATGAAAGATTTAAAAAATCTAATCTACCTTTAACTAATGATCAAAAAACAAGAATATCAGATTTAATAAACAAGTTAGACAACGAAATACTAATCAATTAAATTTTAGGCTATTATAAAAATATCCACTACTAAATAGGTGGATATTTTTAATATAGTATAAAATTAAAAACCTTTGTGACTAATCAAGAGTAAACAAAGGTTATCGACATTTATATTAACCAGCTAAAGTTGAAATTGCATCTAATTGAGCTTTTACAGCTAGTAAACCTACTACTTCAAAGAATCAACCTAAGTCAAGAGTTACACAAATACCAGTTCTAGCTATTAACATGATAGATCATCAAGTGCAGTTGGAATTAAGCAACACATAATCATTCAAAGTCTGCACAACATCTATCTCAATACTTTACCACAAGTACCAGGCTCAGCTTGATTTTATATCTTTTCCACAACTCATTTATTTTTCTTCCTTTCATTTTTACATACAATAAAATATGTTTAAAATAAGATTAAATGTAGTTAAATTAAATTAGAATATTTGCTTGTTAAAAACGAAAAAAGCACTATATTTCTATAGTGCTAATTAATTTATATTTATTTAGTTTCTATTTCATTACTAACTTCATCATCAGTCTTAGCTACTTCTTTAACTTCAACATTTTCTTCTTTAGTTTCTTTATCTTTTTCTTTAATTTTTTCTTTATTTCCTGATAAATCGCGTTTTTCAATATTTAAACCTATTGTTTTCATACGACGATTTTGTAATTCTTTAACAGTAAATGTTAATACTAATTCATAATATACATCGTCTTCAATTGTGGAAATATCATTTTCTACTTTCATTAGTGAAGTATAAACATATTTATCTCCGACAATTGGTATTTCCTCGAGTTTTTCATATAACCAACCACTCACACTATTATAATGAGTGTCTGGTGCTTTACCTAACTCTAATTCTTCAAATAAATCTTCTAAATAGACAGATGCGTTAATTTCAAAGTTATTATCATCAACTTTTTTAATTTCATATTCTTCTTCATCGTGTTCGTCGTATATTTCACCGACTAACTCTTCTAAGCAATCTTCCATAGTTACAAGTCCAGATGTGCCACCATATTCATCAGAAACAATAGCCATGTGTTGCTTGTTACGTTGTAAAACTTCAATTAATTTGTCAACCCGCATTGATTTAGGAACGAACACAGGTTTTTTCATTAAATCTTCAACTATGATATCTTCAGTTTTTTTAGCAATCAAATTAGAAAAGAAGTCACGTTCATATAAAATACCAACAACGTTATCTTTTGTATCACGATATACTGGAACACGTGAATATTTTTCTTTTAAAAATAAATCTTTAACATAATCAATGTTATCATCAATATAAACACCAGTCATGTCAACACGAGGTGTCATAATATCATATACAATAGTGTCACTTAGGTCTAAGACACTACGAATCATTTCACGTTCTTCTTCTTCAAGTACACCTTCTTCTTCCATTGTTTCGATAATTACTTCTAATTCATCTTCTGTAACGGAAGGAGTCGATGCGCTACCTTTTTCAAAAATTCCTGATACTAGTTTTCTAATTTTCATAATTACAAAACTAAGTGGCGTAAATAATCTAATAAAAAATAACAAAATCCAGCCTAAGTTTAGACAATATGCTAGTGCATATTCTTTAGCAATTGATTTTGGCAAAATTTCTCCAAACAATAATACAACTACTGTAATAACGATCGTAGCGATAATTGGTCCCCAACTTTCGGCAGTAACCTCATTATTCACTATTCTCTTTATTTGTTCAATTGCCACTACTGTAGCTAATGATGAAGATGTCATATTAACGACATTATTCCCAATTAGTATAGCAGACAACGTTTTATCAAAATGTTCTGCAACAAATAAAGCTTTTTTAGCTCCTCTTTTTCCCTCATCTTTTGCATTTTTCAACCTAATAATATTTACTGTTGAAAAAGATGTTTCACTAGCACTAAAAAATGCTGACAATATTACTAGAACTAGTAAAAATATATAACTTACCAATAAGGATCCCGAGTCCAAATTAACAACACTCTCCTTGATTTTTTATACTTTATTATAGCAAAATTTATTATCAATGTAAATATTTATCTTTTTGGTAGTACATTACATTTCGATAAATCTATTGATTTCAAACAAATAAAGTAATGCTTTTATCTTTTTATTTGCATAAATTCTTTGAATTG
>JARDZP010000138.1 GCA_029240795.1 Haloplasmataceae bacterium
GTTTATATGATGATAAAAATAAAACTAGCTATAACTCTTGAAAAGACTGGGTTTTAGCTAGTTTTTGTATTTTTTAAATGTTGTGTATTATCTCTTTCCTGTATGAACGTAATTGTTTTTTTCTTCAACAATTGCATTTGTCATTGTATCAGTCCAATATAAAGTAATTATTGGGATCATTATGTGAGCGAATATCATTTTTTATAAAGTTGATAATAACTGTGTTAAGTTATTTTACATATTATGTACTAAATCATTGACAATCTATTTAAGAAACAATAAAATGAATATATGAGCAACTGTTCATGTGAGTTTACAGTAATTATATGATGATATTTAAAATGGAGGGATTCTGTATGAGCGACAACCATTCTCACGAACATATACAAGGAAAGAGTAATATAACAGTAGCATTTATGCTTAATTTTAGTTTTGCTATTATAGAAATTATTGGTGGATTAATAACTAATAGTGCGGCAATTTTATCAGATGCAGTACATGATTTTGGTGATAGCTTATCCTTAGCACTATCACTGATTTTTGAAAAAATAAGTAAAAAGGCTCCAACTAATAAATTTACCTATGGGTATAAAAGACTATCAGTAATTGGTGCATTTATTAACATTATTGTTTTATCTATTGGAACTATACTTGTACTCAAAGAGGCAATTGAAAGTTTTGCTAATCCAAAAGCGGTTATGGCAGAGGGAATGTTTATAATGGCTATTTTGGGCATATTAATCAATGGAGTTTCAGTATATCGAATGAGTGGGTCTAAGAAAATTCTTGATAAGACGGTTATGATGCATCTACTTGAAGATTTACTTGGTTGGATCGCGGTATTTATGGTAAGTATTGTTATTTACTTTACTCATTTATATATTTTAGATTCCATCATATCACTGGTGATTTGTATCATTATTGGTAGAAATATCTATTTGAATATAAAAAACACCATAAAGATAATAATGCAAGCAGTACCTGATCAGGGTTTATTTAATGAAATCAAAGATCATTTAACAAAAATTAAAGGTGTTGAAAGTGTTGATAAACTAAACCTTTGGACACTTGATGGAGAAGAACATGTTTTGACTTCAATTATAACAATTAAGCAAATAGCTTCTTCGAATGAAGTTCTAGCTGATATTAAAGAGATGTTATTGCATGTTGGTATAGAAGAATCCACTATAGAAATTAATAAGAAATTAATGTAATGACGTTGACAAATTTATAAACTAGGAATATATTGATAGTATCATATGAATAGATAATCAAGTGTTCATACAATTTTAATAAATGGAGGTTTAGATATGCCTAATAATCTAATTGAAAAATGCGATTGTGATGTTATACATCAGGATGTAGTAAATCAAGTCAAGGATAAAATGCCTCAAGAAGATTTGCTTTATGACTTAGCCGAATTATTTAAAGTTTTTGGTGATTCAACAAGGATTAAAATTTTATGGGCATTAGATGAAGCTGAAATGTGTGTATGTGATATTGCTTTCTTGTTGAATATGACACAATCAGCAATCTCCCATCAACTAAGAGTCTTAAAACAAACTAAGTTAGTGAAGAATAGAAAAGATGGCAAAGTCGTTTATTATTCATTAATCGATGATCATATTAAGCATATATTTAATCAAGGCTTAGTCCATATCAACGAGAAATAGAGCTCCAAGATAAATGAAGAAGACTTGAAGAATGAAAACATGTGAAATGAAGGAGGATATAAAATCATGAAGAAAAAATTTGTACTTGAAGGATTAGGATGTGCAAATTGTGCAGCAAAAATGGAGAAAGCTATTAATGAGCTTGATGGTGTAAAGGAAGCTACTGTTAACTTTATGACACAAAAACTTGTTATTGAAGGTGAAGATGAAAAAATGCCTAAAATCGTACAAGAAGCAGAAAAAATCGTTAAAAAAGTTGAATCTCAAGTAGTTATGAAAAAAGCTTAAAGGAGTTGTAGTATCTTGAAGAAACGATTATGGCGAATAATTATTGGTGCAATTGTTTTTGTTGCGGTAATAATTATTAATTTAGATATTAAATGGCTACAAGTTAGTTTGTATGTAGTCAGCTATATTATTGTCGGTGGAGATGTTGTTTTAAAAGCAATTAGAAATATCTTTAAAGGTAAAGTATTCGATGAAAGCTTTTTAATGAGTATAGCCACAATTGGAGCCTTTTTAATTGGGGAGTATCCCGAAGGCGTAGCAGTGATGTTATTTTACCAGGTGGGTGAATTATTTCAAAGTTATGCTGTGGATAAGTCAAGAAAGTCAATCGCAAGCTTAATGGACATTCGTCCTGATTATGCGAATGTAAAAAAAGGTGACGAACTTATTAAAACTGACCCAGATGAAGTACAAATTGGCGATATAATTGTTATTAAGGCTGGAGAAAGAATACCACTTGATGCGAAGGTTATTGAAGGTAGTTCGATGATTGACAATTCAGCTCTTACTGGAGAATCAGTACCACTTGAAATAGCAGTAGATAGTGTTGTTCTAAGTGGATGCATTAATATAAATGGAGTTATTACTGCAGAAGTTACTAAAGATTATGGAGAATCTACTGTAAGTAAGATTCTTGATTTGGTTGAAAATGCAAGTAATAAAAAATCTAAATCAGAACAATTTATTACGAAGTTTGCAAGATATTATACTCCAATAGTTGTAGTTATCGCTGCTTCTCTCGCTATTGTACCCCCTCTTTTAATAGGTGGTGCAACTTTTAGTGAATGGATTTATCGTGCACTAGCGTTTCTTGTTGTATCTTGTCCATGTGCTCTAGTGATCTCAATTCCTCTAAGTTTCTTTGGTGGAATTGGTGGAGCGTCAAGAAAAGGAATTTTAGTTAAAGGTAGTAACTATTTAGAGGCCTTAGCACAAACTGAAATAGTTGTTTTTGATAAAACTGGAACATTAACAAAAGGTGTCTTTAATGTACAAGAAATTATACCAACAGGAATTTCTAAAGAAGAATTATTAGAATTAACTGCATATGCTGAAAACTACTCTAATCATCCGATTTCTACATCACTAAAACGTGCATATGGAAAAGAAATTGATAATGGGCGTATTTCTGATGTAGAAGAAATTTCTGGCCTTGGTGTGGTAGCAAAAGTTGACGGTAAGAAAATTATGGCTGGAAATATTAAACTGATGAATCAGATGAATATACCTTTTTTTAAAGGTGAACTAGCTGGAACTGTTGTCCATGTTGCAGTTGATTATATATATTCTGGTTACATTGTTATTGCTGATGAGGTAAAAGTTGATTCTGCAAAAGCAATTAAAGAATTAAAAGCAGCTAACATAAAACATACTGTTATGTTGACTGGTGATAATAAAATTGTTGCTTCAAAAGTTGCTAAGGAACTTGGTCTAGATCAAGTATATTCTGAACTATTGCCTAGTGATAAAGTAGAAAAAATGGAAGAAATATTTTCACAAAAATCTACAAAAGGTAAACTTGCTTTTGTAGGTGACGGAATTAATGATGCACCAGTATTAGCTCGTGCAGATATCGGAATAGCAATGGGCGGTTTAGGATCAGATGCTGCAATTGAAGCAGCGGATATTGTTATTATGACTGATGAACCTTCTAAAATCGTTACAGCAATTAAGATTTCTAAAAAAACATTAAAGATAGCTTATCAAAACATAGCATTTGCGATTGGAATAAAAGTTATTGTTCTTATTTTAAGTGCTTTAGGAATAACAAGTATGTGGGCTGCAATATTTGCTGATGTTGGAGTAACCATAATAGCAATCTTAAATGCCTTTAGAGCATTGAATGTAAGGAATTTATAATTATACAAACTCACTTATTGGTAACTAATTGTCTTAAGCGAAAACTCATAAGTGGAATTGTGAAGACCAATTATTAATCCGTATTTTAATAATTTCGCTTTTTAAATTTTTTGTTGTGAAATAATTCAATTTAATAAATCTCTAAATCAAGTACTATTGGTCCTATCCAGTAATAAATTATCTTTATATATAAATTGATTTTATTAGAAAGAATAAACTGTAATTTAAACTTTGTTTGATAAAGGAGAGATTGGATATGAAAGATATTTATGATGAATGCCCAGTGTATAAAAAGGAACTAATCACATTAAGGCAGACAAACATTGAAGATGCTGAAGAGTTATTAAAATGCTAT
>JARDZP010000139.1 GCA_029240795.1 Haloplasmataceae bacterium
GAAAACCCTTCCCATGGGAGTAACCTATGCCGTTTGGACAGGTATTGGTACAGTGGGTGGCACTATAGTTGGAATGCTATTCTATGGTGATGCAAAAGATTGGAAACGGATCTTCTTTATAGCAATAATTTTAATCTCTGTTATTGGACTAAAACTAACAACATAAAATTTTGGAGCGAAAATTTATGAATATTCAAGATAAACCAAGAAGAACTTGGAAAGGAATCATAAAAAAAGTAATGATTTATTTTTTAAGTTTCGTACTTATTTTTACACTAGGTATCACATTGTTTTTAAACATTCATCCAGTATTCGGTGGTAGTCCAACTAATAATCAAGAAGAGGGTTATAAAAAACTGGATTACTATGCTGAAGGTAAGTTCGTAAATTTTGAATCAAATAAAACTTCTAGTATAGATCCTGACAGTTACGACTCTTCAGAAGTTATAGAACGAAATCCGAAAATCCAACTTTCTGTGTCAAAGATTGATTGGGATAAAATAAATAATCATGAAGATAGTTTAACTTGGTTTGGGCATTCTACATTTTTACTAACTATTGATAATTTAAAAATACTCATTGATCCGATGCTTGGCCCAATCGCTTCACCAGTTAGTTTTGTTGGTCCTAAGCGATACAGTAAAGATCTGTTGGATGCGATAGAAAAAATGCCGCCTATTGATTCGGTTTTAATAACACATGATCACTATGACCACTTGGATTATACGACGATAAAAAAGCTAAATAAAAAGGTAAAACATTTCTTCGTTCCGTACGGTGTTAGCACACATTTAATAAGGTGGGGTATTCCAGAAGAGAAAATTACCGAACTTGGTTGGTGGGATGAAACTGAGTTTAAAAGTATAAAATTAGCACTAACTCCATCCAAACATTTTTCGGGAAGAGGCATTTTTGACCGAAATTCAACCCTTTGGGGAGGATGGGTAATTATTGGAAAAAATACAAGGCTATATAACAGTGGAGACGGTGGCTACGATTCGCATTTTAAGAAAATCGGGGAAAAATATGGTCCGTTTGATATGACATTAATCGAAGGTGGACAGTATGATAAACGCTGGTCAGGCGTTCATATGACACCTGAAGAGTCTGTTCAAGCACACTTAGATGTAAAAGGTAATAATATGATGTTAATGCATTGGGGAGCATTTACGCTTGCTAATCACGGTTGGTCAGAACCTGTTGAACGTGCCCTAGTCGCTGCAAAAAAATCTGATGTAAATCTTATAACTCCTGAAATCGGAGAAACTGTTAAGCTAGAAAAAAATATATCTTTACCAATTTCATCTTGGTGGAAATAACACATAAGCAAAAAAAGTCAGCGGAACGAACCCCTGGCTTTTTTATGTTATTGATGTTGAATAGGAAACATTGATTCAACTACTTTTACAAGTTCCTTCCTAGATGGTTTATAACTGCCTTCATGCACTTTATAAATACTAACTTCATACCACATATTGTCGTAAATAAAGATACATCCATAACCTGTTGGTTTTTTCCCTATAAAAACTTTTCCTCCGTTTTTAATTGTTATTGGCGTATATCCAATTTGATGATCTTTTGTTTGTGGTGATGCCTTTATCTCTAAAACATTATTAATATCTTTATTCTTATAATACAAAGTAATCTCATTACCAGTTATTTTCCCTGTAACATGTGTGACATCAAAGGGGAAATAAGCAGGAACGAGTATATCCTTTTTAAACTTTATTGTATATTTTTTGACTATGGTCTGCTCGTTCATATGTGGGTTTGCCAAATCTGAAATTACTTTAATTTTTGTAATTTTATCATGTTTATCATTAAAAGATACTTCCCATATAAATGCAAATCTCTCATAATCCTCGCCAAACCGACCGATTATAATCCTTGAATTTTCCTTCTTATATGAAGGGAAGGACTGGAAGCTTGTAATTGGAGTAACTTCTCTAATTTCGGGTATTTTCAGCGTTGAATTCATCACTAATGACTTTAACTTCATTTCATCTCTATCATGAATAGCTGAAAAAAATTGACGAATTACCGAAGTATTAGGGTCATCACTCTGAGCTTTAATGTTCATTGGAGTAAAAACGATTCCTAAAAACAAAATTAATTGCATATGTTTTTTTAATTTCATATATATCACCCATTAAATAGGTTTCCAATGAGAAAATTACTATTCTAGTCTAGCAGTGCCGTTGTTTACGTATTTCTTCATCAAGTACTTTCATTCGAAATTTTATTCAAATATCAATTAACCCTTAGAGCATAGAACTCAAAAAACACACTTAAAAGATTATGTGTGTCTTAGCATTGAAAAAAATAAATATAAATTATCGATAAACGGTTTGATAGATGGTTCAAAGATATTATGATCTGACACAAAACGTCGCTCAGTAATCGATTACATTACTTCTATATAATCATGCATTCTCATGAAGTCTAGGTACTACTACAAGAGCTTTGTCTTATAAGTCAATATGAAACTACAAAATACCAGTTTTTATGAGCCGTTCGATTTTTTTAATATCCCCACCAAAATCGCCATTCTTAGGTTGTTTATCACCTGGTGAATAAACGAATCCTGAAAATCCATCCAATACTCCACGATTTGTGTAGAATAAAATTTTTTCTTTATCTACGACTATTTCACCACCGCCATCTGATAGATTACTATATTTTTCAGGTAACTTGATAAGCTTAGTGCTATGTGAAACGATAGGTGTATAAATTCTTTTTTTGATTAAATATACAACTTCTTCTCTATTCTTTATATTATTCTTAAAATCTTTATTCAAAGTGATATCTGTAAACGGTATGAAAAACCAAATTATGATTATGATTGCTTGAACAAACAGTGATTTCCACTCTTTTTTTGAGATTAAAATAATTACGTTATAAAGAGTAAATGAAAGTATTGCAATCCATACTGGAAGAATAAGAAATACTGTTAAAAAATTTTCGATTTCCCATTGAAAAAAAGAGAATAGTATTAAAACTATCCCACTGATTAGAGTTTTTTTCATATTTAACTTGTCCTTTGGTTTCAATTCCCATTTATTTAATTTTTTGCCTTTAATAGCATACTATAAATCTCTTTATGTTTTAATATTATAAAATTTACCAAAATTTTATATCTCCTTCGATAGATGAATTATTCTTTAAGCCGTGGAACCAACTACTTCTTTACGATTAAAAGGAGAAATGCATTTTTTGTTGAAATTTAGTATAAGAGAATTCTAGTTGTAGACAGGGGGATGTATATGTTTAAAATAACTGCGATTTGTTCGGTTTGTTCTAAAAAGATAGAAGCAAATGAAGAGGTAAACGTCAAACTACGATACCCTGTATCCAAAGGGATTACAGAGATAAAAGCATATTTACAAAATGAAGGCACAATTACTTGTATGGATTGTTTTAACCGAAAGGATGATAAATAAAGAGTAACACTAGGAGGTTTCAATTTAAAACGTTATTATTCTGCAATCTGTTGTTTTTTAGCATCTGCATCAATAATTGTCGGCTATGCTTTAATTTGAGAATACTATATCAGTCGGGATATTATTTTTTGCTAGAAAAAAATATAAGTCTGGTAAAAATCTATAACCGAAACTTTTTAGCCATAGATAATTTTTTAACTTTGTAGTCTTAAAATTAAGGGGTGAAGTTATGAAGTGGATAAGTTTACTAGGTGGTTTTGCATTTTTATTGGTAATTCAACAATATGAAAAAATAAAGAATTTAGAGAAAAGATTAGAAGAGTTAGAGAAGAACAGGTAGTAATTTGGAACTAAACTAATTTCGACTCATCAGTTAACGCTTATTTTGTTATAAGAGATAGTTATAGATAATTCAATAAATCCGATAAGGGTTAATAAAGTCTTTTAATATAAGACTATAAATATTCTGGAAAGTGGTGAGGTGTAATGAATAAGAAATTTTTTATAAGTTTTTTCACGATCATACCTATATTGTTTGTTATAGGCTGTACAAAAGATGATAATATAGCAAAATCCCCAAAAAAGGTTATTTCAGAATTTAATGTTAAAACATCGAGGTTAGATACTTTTGAAAGTAAACAAATTACATACACAACCAAGAGGAATATAAGTAGGGCTCAAGGAACATTAAACAATATTAAAGTAGTTATTGAAGAATACTATAATCATAAT
>JARDZP010000051.1 GCA_029240795.1 Haloplasmataceae bacterium
ATATTCATCATACTTTCCATGTAATGCTTTGATCAATTCATAAAAATGTCCATGGATATCACTAACAACAAAATATTTCAAATTATCATTCCTTTTTCTTAGATAACCATATTATACCATTTTTGCCAAATAGATAAACATTTTAATCCCTACAAATTTCTATTTATAAAAGGAAAATCCTATATTCGTAGAAAAAATAAAGTTAGAGTTTCTAACTTTATTTAATATCAAAAATAACGAGTAAAGATTTTATTGTCTTCTAAAAGTTCTTCAATAGTATGTATATCTAAACGATGTAATAGTTCAATCACATATGGATTATCAATTGGTGTTTGATATAATGATTCACCTGCGTATTTTTTAACTTTTTCTGTTGCTAAATCTTTATCAATCAATGATTTAGGTCCACCGACACATCCTCCAACACACCCCATACCTTCCAAGAAATTGGCTTCTATTTTATCATTTTCTAAACTTTTAAGCAGTTCTTTACACTCCTTAACACCATTTGCTTGAACAGCTTTAACTTGAATAGGTTTCTCAGGGCGAATTCGATGCACAGTTGAGCGAACTGCTTCACTTACACCACTTGTCACCGCATAGATTCGACCAGCACTGGATGAATGTTCTCTTAAGTCACTAGGAAGCTTTTCTGCATCAACTTTAGCTGCTTCAAAAATATCATTAACTTCCTGAAATGTTAGAACGACATCAATTGCATCTTTGATATCTTCATCTTTAGCCTCTACCTTTTTCGCTATACAAGGTCCAACAAAAACTGTAAAAGCATCCGGAATAATTTTTTTAATAACCCTACCTGTTGCTACCATTGGTGAAACTGCTTTAGGAACGTGTGAAAGTAAAGCTGAATAATTTTTTCTAATCATACTGATCCAAATAGGACAACAACAACTAGTTAATTGAAAGTCCTCTTCATCATTAATCTCTTTGTCAAATTCCAAAGCTTCTTTCAAAGTTAAGATATCAGCAAATAATGATACTTCAACCATCCCAGCAAAACCAATTTGTTTAAATGCGCTTCGTAATTGTCCGTCACTCACTATATTAAATTGGCTTAGAAAAGCAGGAGCAACTAATGCAAACACAGGTCTACTATCTTCATTAATAGCACCTAAAACAGATATAATATCCTTTGAAGCTAATAATTTATCGACTTTACTTGTATCTAAACAACCTTTACATTTCTCATTAAGTTCACTTTCCTTATTTTCCTTTTTTAAAAAATGTTCGAATAGACACTTTATAAAGTATTTATCTTCATTACGACAGTGATCATTACAAGTCTTCCAAGGGCTTGGTGAATCAGCTGGTTTTAAAATACATTCTAGATGATAAGGATCATATTTTAAATTTATTAAATCTTCATCTACTTCTTTACTAATTGATGAAGCCACTACTTTTTTGTACAACTCTTCAAAAGTAAGCATATTTTTCTCCTTAAATTAATCATTTCCTTTTTAGTGTGTTATTTTTATTGCTTTTTATTACCATATTTAATGAAATATTCTACATTAGTAGATTTTAACTAATATACGGCCAAATACTTTTCCTTGTGAAATTTGGGTAAATTGTTCCTCAAGTTGTTCAAGATTAACAACTTTTGTTATTGATTCCATTTGGGTTGGTTTCCATTCTTTAGCAAGTAATCCCCAAATTTTTTGACGCTTTTCGATATGTATTTTTACAGAATCTATTCCATGAAGTGTGATCCCATTTAAAATGAACGGAAATACTGAAGAAGTAAAATCCGAAGCTTGGACGTTCCCACAACTTGTCACGTGACCATTATATTTTGTTGTTTTTAATGCGGTTGATAAGATATTACCTCCCACTGTATCCACGACAGCTTTCCATCTTGGTTTTAATAATGGTCGAAGAGACAAGTCATCAACAACAACTCTCCCTATTACTTCACTTGCTCCTATTGATAATAATTGATCTTTATAATCAAGTTTACCTGTAGCAGCAACGACCTTATATCCGAGTTTACTCAGAATCATGACCGCCATACTTCCAACACCACCAGATGCACCCGTTACTAATATTTCACCATCTAACACTCCATTAAATACTAATCTTTCCACAGATAATGCGGCTGTAATTCCAGAGGTTCCAATCATCATACTTTCACGCAAACTTAAACCATGAGGTAATTTGATAACCCAATTAGCTGGTACTCTAATATATTCTTGATAACCTCCTGATGTATTCATTCCTAAATCAAAACCTATAACAATAACCTCTTCTCCAACTTTTATCGATTCATCTTTACTTTCCACCACAATTCCTGCAGCATCAACTCCTGGAGTATGGGGATAATTTTTAGTAACTCCCTTGTTACCAAAAGCTGATAGCGAATATTATAGTTCACTGATGAATACAATACATGAATCAAGACATCTCCGTTTGGTAAATCATTGATTTCTTTCATCACAATTTCACGTTTATATAATCCATTTTCTTCTGTTACTAATAATGCTTTATACATATTTTGCTCCTTATAACTTACTATTAATTCTCTAGTTTACATAAGAAAGGTCAATATCACTATGTGATATCGACCCATTTATTATTCAATTTCTTTTACTAATATTTCATTATTTGTATCATATCCTAAAACATAGAATAATCCATTATGATAAAATAATTCACTACCTTTTATATCTAATGTTTTCAAACTTTTAAAACTTAAAGTATCGTAATTATAAACATTAATATCATTCCCTTTTAAAGTATAAAATTCATTTTCTTGAATATTAAAGACTATGTCTTCATAATTACCATAATTAAGAGTTGTTCTAAATAAGATATCGTTTCCTTGATTAGAAGATAGTGAGAAAACATTTCCACTATTATTAAACAAGTATTTTCCATCAGGCGAAATAGCAATCAATTTTTCTAATGAGTAATAACCATGATAAGTAGAATCATAACCATATATTTTTTCATTAACCTTATCATACTGTATTGAACTGATATCTCTTGGTGAAGTATCAGTGTCTATTAAATAAACTTTATCTAAAGTACTATTATATTCTACATAAGATTGTTGACGAATAAAAGCATTATTAACTAGTTTACCTTCAGTGTCGTAAATATTCATAAATGTCCATTGTCCAGAACCTGATGTGATATAAACATAACCATCTTGATCAACAGCGATATCGAACGGATCTAAGTTGATATCATAAATCACAGTATCGTCAAAATCATTAGCGTTTACCACAGCATACGCACCTATTTGTTCATAATCATCTAAATAACTACTGTGAGCTACTTTTAATAATGTGACATAGATTTTATCGTCAGCAAATGTGAGTTGTTCTGGTTGTAGATTAAAAGTTTTACTGACTGTTTCTTTCGTCTCTAAATTATATTGAACTAGCATTTTTTTAGCTCCATCTATATAATAGATGATGGGTAACGTTGGATGTTTAATAGAACTTATGTTATGTGTATACATCGGACTTTCAGTCACTTCTACATAACGAGCAACTACAACTCCAATGCCAGAACTATCTGTGACTGTGTAGTAGAGTACATAACTTCCTGATACATTTGTATTAACATTACCACTAATTTGTATAAAATGTGAGATATTTCCATCGATATTGTCTAACGCTGTAGCACCATATTCTATGTATGTATCGCCCACATAAAGAGTGATTTGTTCTTCTCCTACTAATTTAATAGTTGGTGGAACATGATCATAACTATTTTCGCCTGGTTTAAAACGTACTATTCTAGTTACCGTAGATATATTATGATCTGAGTCTTCAACGGTATAGTAAACGTAATATTCACCCTCTTTATAAGGATTTACAGATCCAGAAATAACAATACTCTGAGTTAAATTTCCATCTTGTTCGTCAAACGCTGTAGCACCGTATTCTATGTATTCTTCACCCGTATATAAATTAATTTCTGATTGACTATTTAATGATATAACTGGAGCCGAATCATCAGTTCCCGGAACAAATCCACCTAATAATTCTTCTAATGAGATAAGTTCTCCATTTATTGCTTCTGAATTTATTTCGAGTGAATCTTTCACATTAAGATTTTCAAATTTAACTCCTACAACTAGTCTTTCAAATTTACTAAATATTTCTTCTAAATCTATTTCTACTGGAATTATATTTGTTAACTGATCTTCATTTTTAATTAATAAATCAAAGATTTGTGTGACATCAAACTCCATCTTCCTAATATAATTTTGTTTCTCGTTTAAATAAACATCAACAACTAGTGTTTCAAAGATTTTAAATAAATCAGTTAACTCATACTCACTAAGAAATGAATCAAAGTCTGGTAATGATTGATCACTTTCTTCATTTATTATAGTGTATATTTCTTTAATACTTTTTAATAAATTGAGATTTAATTGATAATGATGTAATTTCTCATCTTCTAACTTACCAACATAAACAACACTATTAAATTCTAATAGAATGTTATCAATGACTTGAATAAGCTTATCAGTTAATTCTTCAGTACTTGTAGTTTCACTTTCACTTAATTCCATTAATTCATCAAGATTAAGTTTGATCCATTCACTATCATTTGCAACATAAAGCATATTTTCAGTTTCATCCATTACTACTTCAATATCGCCTAAGTTAAAATCTTCTATAGAAGTATTGATGGTTTTTAAACTGGTAATAGAGCCATCTTCGGTTACTAAATTTTTAACGTTCAAAAATTCTTCTTCTTTTAGATCATATTCACTTGTTTTTAAATTTAAATAGTAAGTTGTTTCTAGGTAAGTTGCATTAAGTAACTCTCTTAACTCAGTTTTCATCTCACTATTTAATAATTCCTTAGTACCACAACCAGATAATATAACTAGTAAAGTTAAACTTAAAGATATAATTAATTTTCTCATATTTTCCCACCCCGTTTTTAAATTATTACCATAATTATACAATATATCATGATAATTTACTATTAATAATAAATAAAAAAGTATATAATATATTCATTACACTACTAATCATATGCTAATAAATAAAAATAGAGAAATATTCTCATAATAAATCTAAAGATATATTAAAAATCGAGGTATTAACATGTTAAAAACAATCAAAGTTACTTTCAAAATAGATGATGAATCTAAAAAGGATATTATTAAGACATTTAATAAAATCAGTCAAAAATTTGGTCATATTAATATCGATTCACAGTTATGTGATTTAAATTTAGTAATTGAATTAATAAATATTACTAAAAGATATAATAATAAAATCACCATAAATACTGATGCTTTATTATTAAATGAATTAATATTGAAAGAAGAAAGTAAAATATTATATTTATTCGAAAATGTTGATATACTGGGTTTAAACATTAATACGCCAATATTCAATATAGATTTATATCAAATTATCATCCATCAAGCTATGCACTATAACTGTACTATTAATATAAATACTGTTCTAACGAATGAATTTGTTAATCTCGATTTATCTGAACAATTAAAAACTTTAAGCTACAACAATTGGTACATTTATACGAATAATGAAGAAGATTATAATACATTTATAAATAAGAATAAGGCAGAAAATATGATTCATAAAGATGATTATTATTACGTTTTGCCAAATGGGCAATTTGTAAATCATGATGAGAAAGTTATTAGTTCAATCAATAAACCTAGCAATGAGATCTATCGTGATTTAATAAAATACAATCCTAATTTAAAAAATCAAATAAATAATATTCAATTTAATTATTTTGTGGATAAATATTATTTAGAAAAAGTAACTAAGAAAGTCAATTCAGGAAAGGCAATATTTTTTGATATTGAAGCAGTAAGTAGAGAATCAACCAATTCCCAAAAACATCATCTTAAAGATTATCCAATACCGATTTTATATGCCTTATTAAAAATAGATTTAAAAACTTTAAAAGTTGTAGATCGATCAAGTTTTTCTGTAACCAATGTGACTGATCTTCATACTATTTATTATGCTTTTCTTAATTATGTAAAAGAGAATGATATTGAGTATATAGTAGTGAGCAACGGTGATTTAGAAAAACGTTTTATTGATAATTGTATTATATATATAAAAAGCAAACTTAAATTAGATGATTATCGATATTTGTTTAAACTGAGAGATAACTTAATTGATATTCAAAAAATCCTTGATAAACAAATGAATTCATATAAATTACTCAAAGAATTATCTATCAATTATCCTGATCTCATCACGTTCACGAGAAAAACGACAAAATTATCCTTTAAGATTAACTTTTTATTAGATGGTTTAATTTTTGGACCAAAACATCATGAAAAAGAGATTCAGAAGATTATTGAATATTGTTTTGAAGATTGTTTTGCAGACTTTGAATTATTTAAATTTTATGATTTTATTTCAAATCATAATTTAATATAATTAAATATAATATAATGGTATGTTTAATAATAGTAAAATCATAATAGTAGAAATTGGTTTATATCAAAAACAATAATATTATTTTTATTGTTTTTATTTTTTCTTTATTTTTTGTATTAGACATATTCCTGGAAAGATGATCAGAATTCTTGAAATTTCAAGACAATATAAAGACCTTTTTTGGTCTTTTTTTAATATATAAAGATATTTTGAATACAATTTGCTATAATAGAGTAAAGAAGAAAGGGTGGGAGAAAATGGAAAATAATTTACCTGTAATTTCAATCAATAATTTGGCAATGAATTATGGGAGTAAAAATGTATTAAAAAAGATTAGCTTGGAGGTTTATAAGGGGCAAATTATTGGTTACATTGGTCCAAATGGAGCCGGGAAAAGTACGACAGTTAAAATAATGCTTGGTTTAGTTCAAGGCTATGAAGGAAGCGTAAATATCTTAGGAAAAGATATCAAGGATGGAATTGATTATAAACGTAAGATTGGATATGTTCCTGAAACTGCTGAAATATATGATAATCTATCAGCTAAAGAATATTTAATTTTTATCGGTCAGCTCTATGGTCTTTCTCTAGAGGAAGTTGAACGAAAAGCGATTGGCTTAATGAATTTATTAGGATTAGGTGATGTATATCTTTCACGAATATCATCATTTTCAAAAGGGATGAAACAAAAAGTTTTATTAATCTCAAGTTTACTTCATAATCCTGATATCTTATTTCTAGATGAACCACTAAGTGGACTAGATGCTAGTAGCGTACTCATTGTTAAAGAACTTTTAGCGAAGCTAGCTGAAAAAGGCAAAACAATCTTTTATTCATCCCATATTATGGATGTTGTGGAAAAGATAAGTAGTCGCATTATATTAATAAATGATGGAGAGATCCTTGCTGATGGAAGTTTTGATGAGCTTAAAAATAATGCCCATGAAGAATCATTAGAAATCATTTTTAATCAACTTACAGGATTTAATCAACATAAAGAAATTGTTGATCAAATGCTATCCATAATTGAGTAGGTGATAAAATGAAAAATTTTTTCTTATTAAAATTATTAGTTCCATTTAAAAAGTTATTTACATTAATCGGAATTGATTATAATGTAATGCGTTGTATCTTGCAAGTAAAATTAACAATGGATAGTAGAAGGGTACCAACAGTCTTTAATAATAGTAATAATAAAAATACGAATAAGGATAAAAATCGCTTTTTATCCTCACTATTAATCTATATGATTATTGGTTTAGCTAACTTACCTTTTATCTTACTTGGACATAACTTCATGTTTCAAATGAGTATTGTATTTGGAATTTTAATGTTTATGATCACAACTTCAATGATTTCTGATTTTTCATCTGTATTGTTAGATATTAAAGAAAAAAATATTTTGCATAGTAAACCAATTAATTCAAAAACAGTTAATATGGCTAAGTTTATTCATATTCTTTATTACCTTTCAAGTCTAACTCTAGCTCTCGCTTTACCAGCATTAATAGCAGCGTTTATTAAATTTGGATTTATGTTTTTATTCATTTTTATCATTGAATTAATCTTTATTAATTTATTAATCATCTTCTTTACCTCTTTTTTATATTTAGTAATTCTAAAGTTTTTCGATGGTGAAAAACTTAAAGATATGATTAATTACATGCAAATAAGTTTAACACTTATTATTACTGTTGGATATCAATTTATTAGCCAAGGTTTTCATTATATTGGTAATTCATTTGATATAGTGTATACCTCACAGTGGTGGCATTATCTAATACCACCCATGTGGTTTGCGGCACCTTTTGAGATTTTAATTAACCATCATTCAGAAAATTATTTATACATCTTTATGTCACTCGCATTACTTGTACCCATATTAGGAATTATAATTTACATAAAATTAATTCCAAGTTTTGAACGTAATCTACAAAAATTAAACAATGAGGCAAATAAAGTTAAAAAGACTAGAAACATCAAAATAACTCAATTATTAATGAACGTTATTTGTAGAAATAAAGAAGAAAGAATCTTTTTTAGATTTTCATCAGAAATGATGAAAAATGAAAGAGAATTTAAATTGAAAGCTTATCCATCACTTGGATTCGCTCTAATCTTTCCATTCATTTTTATGTTCAACTTTAGTAGAATTAAAGGTTTTGAAGGACTATCTGAAACTAAATATTATTTTAATATCTATTTTTGTACTATCATGATGCCAGCTATTATTATGATTTTAAGATATTCTAGTAATTATAAAGCAGCATGGGTTTATAAAACAGTTCCACTTAAAAAAATACGTTCAATAATTACTGGCACATTGAAAGCGTTTATTGTAAAGTTATTACTTCCTATTTTTTTACTAGAATCTGTTATTTTTTTAAGCATATTTGGGTTAATAATTTGGATTGATATACTGATCGTTTTTATCACAATATTAATATTCATTAATCTTTGTTTTAATATTTTAGAAAAAGCTTTGCCTTTTTCGGAAAGTAATGAAGAACAAGTCAATCAGGGCGGAACAGCACTCCTTTTAATGTTCATCATCTTACTTTTCGCCTCGATGCATTTTGGAGCAACATTTATAAATTATGGTACCTATATCTATGCATTAATTCTAATTATTCTTAACTTTTTCTTATGGAAATATAATTTTATAATAACATGGGATGAATTAGAAAATGAAAATTAATTAATCCAAAATATAAAGATAACCTGTTGAAATTTCAACAGGTTATTTTTTTAAGGTAACTCAAACTACATGTTGCGGTCCTTTAGTGTTTAATAGATTTTCCAAATACCATTATTGTATTACATGAAGGAAATTTCTTTTCATATAATCTTTGTAATTCCCTATCAATTTTAGGAATTTTTAAATACAATTGATTAATACGACCATCATATATATTATTTTCTTCATAACAAATAAAAGAACGTAAATTTTCAATACTGTCTACTTCCGATTGTATAAGTAAAAATCCTTCAAATCCTAATTTTTCATAAAACTCTTCTTCACCTTCTACGGAACCGAGATAAAGCCGATTAAATCCTAATAATTTTGTTTGTTTTTCAATCTCCTTAACAAGTTCACGTATATACCTTGTCGTTGGTATTTTTGTTTTACTCCTACATATCGAAGTGTAACTGCACTATTTTCAATTATGCCAAAAGGAAATCCACATATTTCATCTGAGTCCTTAGAAAACAACAATAACTCGGGATTTTCATGAAACTTACTTTTCCAATAAGTAAGGCTGTTATTATCTCCCTTAGAATATATACCCAATATTTCATCGGCAATATTTAATACGTTTTTTAAAGTAACCTCATCTTTTATATGTTCTATCTCCATATTTTATCACCCTCCCCTATTTTTAAATTGTATTAACTATCGCATAAAAATTAAGGATAAATAAACAATCAGAGAAATTACTTTTCCCTGATTGTTATTTTTTATATTAAGTGTCCATTCATTTAGCTTTACCTTATTTTATATATCACTAAGTAAATTTTTTAAAGTCTCTCCGGCATTTCCTAATAATAGGGTCACACCACTTTCACGTTTATATAGTGGGTTTTCAACACCCGCATATCCTGGTTTTAAGTCGTAATTACATATAATAACATGTTTTGCTTGATCGACATTAAGTATTGGCATACCATAAATTGGCGTACCTTCTGCATTTCTTGCAGCTGGGTTCATGACATCATTTGCTCCAACAACAATGCAAACATCTGTATCTTTAAATTCATCATTTACATCATTCATTTCATATAATTGTTCATATTCAATTCCTGCTTCACATAGTAAAACATTCATATGTCCTGGCATTCTTCCTGCGACAGGATGAATTGCAAACTTAACATTTGCACCATTACTTGCTAATTTTTCACTCAGTTGTTTTACTAAATGTTGAGCTTGAGCTAGTGCCATTCCGTAACCAGGTACAATAATGACTTTTTTAGCTTGTTTTAATAACTCACTAGTTGATTTATTTTCTTGTTTTTTTACATTCACTTCTACTAAATCATTTAATAGTTGTTTTAACGTTACTGAAGCATTTCCTAATAATAAGGTAACACCCTTAGACCGTTTATATAGTGAGTTTTCCACTCCCGCGTATCCTGGTTTTAGGTCATAGTTACATATAATTATATGTTTTGCTTGATCGACATTAAGTATTGGCATACCATAAATTGGCGTACCAACTGCATCTCGTGCAGCTGGGTTTGTGACATCGTTAGCACCAACAACGATACAAGCATCACAATCTTTAAATTCATCATTTATGTCATTTAATTCGTATAGTTTTTCATATGGAATATCAACCTCACATAATAAGACATTCATATGCCCTGGCATTCTTCCTGCGACAGGATGAATCGCAAACTTAACTTCTGTTCCATTTTTCTCTAATGTATCAGATATCTGTTTAACTAATTGTTGAGCTTGAGCTAATGCCATTCCATAGCCTGGAACAATGATCACTTTTTTCGCATTTTTTAAGACATCAGAAACATCAACATCAGCTTTCTTTTCTTCCACTTTAACATGTTCAACAACAGTTTTTGTTACTTTAGTAGATACACTAGTCTTTCCTAATAAAATATCCATTAATGAGCGATTCATTGCTTTACACATGATTTGTGTAAGTAATAATCCACTTGCACCAACGATTCCGCCAACAGCAACTAATAAAATGTCACCAATGGCCATACCAGCGATTGAACCTGCTACACCACTAAGTGAATTCAAGAGTGAGATGGTAATTGGCATGTCTGCACCACCTACTCTAATCGCAAAAGCAATTCCAAAGAAACTACCTAGCGCTAGAGCGATGATTACTAATGCCAATACTGGTATTTCTAAATCATAAATACGATTGACAACCGTTAATACAACCGTAATAATAATAAATATGATTGTAGTTGTAGTAATTAGTTGATGTTTATTCCATACAACGGGTCTTCCATTCATTAACTTAGCTAATTTTAAAGCCGCAATTAAACTACCTGTAAATGTTAAAGCACCTACAATCAATGCTAATATCGAAGTTACGAGTTCAAAATTATTTTTTGATGTAAACATTGTGCAAGCACCAACAATGGCTGATGCTAAACCACCAAAGCCATTTAATAATGCGACTAACTCTGGCATTTGAATCATTTTAACTCTTTTAGCTACATACATTCCTATATAAGTTCCAATAGCGAGAGTTATTAAACAAATAGTTAGTACAACGCTTTGAGATAATATATCATAATAAATCAATGTAACGACTATCGCAATTGCGGTAGCTATTGCACTTATAAGATTACCCATAACTGCAGTTTTAACCTTACTCATTAAGGAAATTCCAAAAAGGATTGTAACTGTTAATATTCCACAAATAATATAATAAAATAATTCAAATTCACTCATTACTTACTCCCCTTTTTGTTAAACATTTTTAACATTCGATGGGTTACACCAAATCCACCTACTACATTGATCATCGCTAAAATAACAGCTAAACCGCCAACGATTCCGCTGATTACCGCATTAAATTCTTTTGTCATGATAGAAACAGTTGTTAGAGCACCAAGAATCGTTATTCCACTAAGAGCATTCATTCCTGACATTAGTGGGGTGTGTAGTAAACTAGGTACATTTTTAATTATTAAATATCCAACAATGGTTGAAACAACAAATATTAAAATTATAACTAATGCTGACATAATTCCCTCCAAAATCTTTTATATTTATAACATATGGCGACTATTGTCGCCATATGTTTTTTTAATTATTTATAATAATTTTTATTTAAGCCCCATCGCTTCTTTTGCACCTAAGTGAACAACTTCATTATTATATGTTACAAGAATAGATGAAACAATTTGATCATTCATATCTAAAACAATTTTTCCATCTTTAGTTAAGAATTTAACTAAATTGTATACATTATTAGCAAACATCCAAGTAGAACTTGTTGGAAGTAGTCCTGGAATATTTTTGATACCTTGAACAGATATTCCATGTTTAATTTCTATTTCTCCTGGAGGAGTTATTGAACAGTTTCCACCTTGGTCAATTGAGATATCAACAATTACAGATCCTGGATTCATTTCTTTAACCATATCTTCTGTAATAATTATTGGTGCCAATTTACCTGGAACAAGAGCGCTTAAGAATATAATATCCATTTTTGCGATTGTTTCTCTTAAATGGGCACGTTCAACAACTAACCATTCTTCAGTTAACTTGTTAGCATATCCACCCTTTCCTACTGCTACTTCAGCAGGAACTCCAGTATCAACAATTTTTGCACCTAAACTCATAGCTTGCTCACTAGCGTCAGGTCTGATATCAGCAGCATAAACTACAGCGCCAAGTCTTTTTGCGGTAGCGATTGCTTGTAATCCCGCAACTCCAGTACCAATTACCATAACATTAGC
This sequence comes from Haloplasmataceae bacterium, assembly GCA_029240795.1. Lineage (GTDB taxonomy): Bacteria > Bacillota_I > Bacilli_A > Haloplasmatales > Haloplasmataceae > JARDZP01. The sequence continues at coordinate 12,858 of JARDZP010000051.1, forward strand.
TGGCTTAATCATACCAACAGCACTGAAAATTTGTGGTATAAATTTAGGTAATGTATCTGCAGCCATAACCATTCCCTTATAACCTGCACAAGTACTCATAGAAGTAAGAGCATCCATATTTTGAGCACGTGAAATACGTGGAACACCATCTAGTGTTAAACCGATAATACCCTTTTTAGCCATAGATTTAACCATATCATGGTTAACTGGTGAAGCTGGGTGAATAAAAGTAATAATATATTGACCACTATGCATCATATCTAGTTCATGCGTATTTTTAACTTTATTAAAAAGTGGTTCTTTTACTTTTAATATAAGATCTGCTTTTGAGTATATTTCTGCGACATCAGCAACTAAAGTTGCTCCAGCTTCTTGATATTGATCATCCATGTAGAATGAGCCAACTCCAGCTCCTCTTTCAACTAGTACTGTTGCACCATCAGCAACAAATTTTTTTACTGTGTCAGGGATTACTGCAACACGATTTTCATTATGCATAATCTCTTTTGGAATTCCTATAATCATATTTTCTCCCTCCAATTAAAAGGCTTTTTTAAACCCTATTAACACATATAGACAACCAACTATATCTGTTTATTTACAATTCTATTCTACAATAGAAAGCGTTTTTATACTAGTTATTTTAACATTTTTTGTAAAAGTTTATATGACAATTTAAATATATGAAATTAAAATAGAGGAAATGCTTAGCTTTTACACTATTTTTCAATTCTTACATCTAAATATACATAACTTTTTTCATTAATAAAAAATAAAAAAACGTGTCATTTATTGGCACGTTTAATTTATTAAAAACAAATTTGTTCTAAAACATCTTTACTTGTTTCTTCACTAGAAACTTTCGCAATAATAGCAGCCGAAAATTCAATGACACTGCCAGCTGCTCGACCAGTAATTAAGTTTCCGTCTACCTTAACTGGTACATTTTCATAACACCCATCTACACCAAAACTTTCAAAACCAGGGAAGCATGTAAATGATTTAGCTTTTAATAACCCCAAACGACCTAAAATTGAAGGTGCAGCACAAATTGCCGCTACGATTTTATTTTCTTTCATAAAAAATTCAACTAACTCTAACACCTTTTCTTCTAGTAATAAATGATCCACTCCTGGCATTCCACCAGGTAAGAATAAAACATCGTAATCTGGCTTATTGATATCTTTAATTTTGATATCGACATTAACATTTAGTCCATATTTACCTGTTACTTGATACTTGTTTTCAACACTACATAAGGTAACCTCAATCTTAGCACGACGCAATAATGCGATCGTACCAAATGCTTCTAAGTCCTCAAATCCACTCGCTAATAATGCAAGAACCTTCATCTTATATCTCCTTTCAGTTAATTATACTTATATAAGATTAATATATAACAACATTACTCTAATTACAAGATTTAAAAAATCTAAATGGTAAATTCATTAGATTGTAAAGATAGTCTTGCTAAAAGATAATGAAGAATCTAATTCAAATGATGAATTGAATCTACGTTTAAACCATACAAGAAAATGTTTTCATCTTTATCAAACAAAAACTCCTCAATTAGAGGAGTTAACACCTATTCATTTGTAAATTCAATTTTATGTTCTTGTTCTAATGTTAAAGTGTCATTTGATTTAATAAACATCAAGACTGGATTAATTTTTTTAAAATCCATGCTTATTTTTACAGTATTTTTAAAGACCTCTTCATCATTTGGATATTTATAATTATAATAAGCCAATATCGTATTTTCTTTAACATTATCTTTAAAAACAAAGTTTCCTTGATAAATACCTTGAATAGTGCTGGAACTATGATAATATCCCACACCGTTAAATGCATTATTCATATCTTTTTTACCTAAAAAGTGATTTATATCAAGCCTCAAATCAAATCCTTTCATTATTTTTCCTGACGTCGAGGTAAAATTCATTAAATTTATTTCTTTATCAGTAAGTTCTTCATCAACATCGGAGTAGATTGTTAGGTTTTCTGTAGTAATGTATGTATCTGTAATTTTTTGTGAATAATCATTTTTAGGTTTTGAGTTTAATGTGATAAACACAGCAAAATTTGTACTATCACCATCTGATGGTTCGGCTTTAAAATATTTAATCGTACCCTCATAACAACCGTATTCATTACAATTTTCAATATTCTCTATGTGGGCTAAATTCCAAAGTTCACCTTCCTCAAATTTTTTTAAATAATCATAATC
>JARDZP010000140.1 GCA_029240795.1 Haloplasmataceae bacterium
GAACCATCCTGGATAAAGGCTCATTCATAATCACTTTCCTGAACAAGTCAGTACATTCCATTGGAATGATGCTGAACGGTGCATCCTTGAAAAGGTCATTATAATGTAGTGGTTCTTTCATGAACTTTAAAAGATGTGTAAAGTACTCTAGTTTGTACTCTACAACCTCGTTTTTTTTTAAAATTGAATAAAAATCTATCCATATTTTCAATAATTCTGTTGTTTTCCTCGGTATTTCAATATAAATATATATCTCAGTAGTCAAACAAGAATCAAGTTACTTAAGATTATCACACCATTAAATCAGGTCAGAATATTAACGCAGCTATTAATAAGGTATTTAAATCAAACTAGCGTATTAAAACAATTTTTTTTACATAACAACATTCATCTATTAAAAACGTATTAATGAGTTAAATCATCTAATACATTGATAAATTAAAATTAATCAACAACTACCTTTAACCAAATATTATTAAAATAAAAGCTCTTATTAAATATTCATATTAGTCAAATGGAATTACTTCCCTTATTAAAGAAAATTAAATTAATCAACTTAGTACATTAATAGACTCATTTATAATTATATAATAAACAACATTAATATGTCAATAAATAAAACAACTGGATATATTACTATTGCTTAGTTAAACAGATAAAGATATAGATTTTTATCAATTTGAATTAATCAATTAAATTATTATATTAATTATATAAACACAAAGTACATAAAATGGAACTCGTTAAGGATTGTATCGTTGCAATTGGTTTAATATGAATTTATTTTAATCTGAATATGAAGAATAGTTAATAAAACAATTTTAATTATATTTATAAAGAACTATTCATACTTAAGTTTATTCATAATTTTATTAACATAATTAAAATATTAAATATTTTAGTTCACCAACATAGATAAAAACATGTTAAACTAACTTTAACAATTGATGCTTCAATACTAATAGTAAAATTCATTCATCATTTTACGATTCATAACTATATTAATTGATTAGAAGTTTCTTTTATTATCTATAAATTATTATTAAATATTAGCATGACTACAAAATAACATGACTGATAATTCAGCACTTTCAATCATTATTGTATAATTTATAATTAAATCATATACTTTGTTATTTATAAATCAGCATCAACCTTAAATATTATTGATGTTTCAATAATCGTTTGAGTTCTTTCTCTAAACAAAGTCTTTTATTTTATCCAACATTTCATCAATTCAATAATCACTTGTACTATAGCTAATTAATAAAATTTGATTTGATTGATTTTATATACATTCTTTAATTCTTTTATTCTTTACCTGTTTCAAAATAATAAAATTTTAATCTAGTTCAATAATGATTTATGACAACTTGATCTTACTTTTTCAAAAATCAACTGAATTCTTTCTTTTAATAAAACTCTTGTTTGAATCTGTTGATGTTCACAATTAAAAGATTTAAACAAATCGACAAACGAACCATGTGATAATTTGAATCGATCATGTTCGAATAAATAAACATATATTCCATGAATTGATTGAATTCTTTCTGTCGGTACCATTTCACTAGTTCTTCTCTTGGTTTTATTTTAATTTCAACTTCCTTTAACAAAGGCAAATATCAAACAACGTTCTTTAGCATGACATAATTTTGACACTAAATAATCTCTATTATCTTCTTAATTGTATCTCTCTAATTGATAATCCATTAACATAGTTTATTAACAACATTTTACCTTCATAGTTAATAAACCATTTAAAACCAATTTTTTAGTAATTAGAAAAAATACCTTATTAAATAATTAAGAGTGTAATAAGTATAAGTAATATTACTGATAAAATAAAAAGGCCTTTTGAATGAATCATCACACCAAATTTCCATAATACTAACAAATCTGCAAAATTTACAATGTACTCCTGATAATTCCACTGCGAATTGTAAAAACTGTAAAATTTTTTATGGGCTCTTCACACATCGATTAGTGCCAAATATTTCATCCGCACAGATGTTAAGGTGTCTGGCATCGGTTAAAACACCATAGAAAACATAAAAAAATCCTTTATTAATTATATTTTTACCCAATTTACAATGATAATTAAATAATTTAAACATTAAGAATTATATTCCTATATACATATTATAATTATACATCAATTAAATGGTAAACGTACTATAAAAAACGATAGTTTACTGACAAAATAGTAGAGTAAACCCATTTACAGCCGTTTTGCTGTAAATTCTATGGGATACAGCCAAAAAAAATTTGTTACACCGGCCCAAATCTCAGATTTCCCAGTTTTTGTTCTAACCATACAAAGATTCGCAGATTTTCGATGTAAATTCTGTGTCAGTGTAACAAGTATTATTATATTACATACTCGCATCATCATATTCAAAAAAGTAACAGATATATTGAGGTTTTGAAAGTGTACTATGCATTCAACATTAAATTTTGCAATTAAATAAAAACATCACAATATGCATAAGTCTCTCAACTATGAAAAAGCTTTAGGCTGGTTAAACAATACAATGATAAGCATCAATGATCAAACAAATGGCGCTTTCTACCCTCTTTTTATAGAAGGAACAGTAAGTTTAGGAATAGCAGGATATTTTGGTAAATATTCGTATGATCAAGACTGCTCAATTTTATCATTTCATCAAGGAATGGGGGATCTTGATGGATGGAAATGCTCTCTGGCTTTTGTAGGTGCAGGGCTATTTATTGATGGTTTATTTTTAATAATTGCAGAAATTTTGATAGCATTATTTTACTTAAGTTTTACATAAATGATTTAAAAGTAGATGGAAATTTAACAAATTGAAAAGTTCAAATGAAGAATCTTGGGTTTGAAACCAGTTTTCTAAATTCGGATAATTCAAAATATGAATTGATTGGTAGTTGTTTATTTGGATTTAATAGCTCAAGTATGGTCTATAATTTTAAATTGGGGAAAAATTGTTTTATCCAACACGGTATGAATTCTAGCAGATTGTTTATAGCTGAAAAGGATAATAAATATATATTTAAGGGATATATTTATGCACAATTGGATATTGCGTGGAATGACATGAACGATTTGGGACTGGATTATATAAATGTTAATATTGATGATGAATGGGTAGAAAATGGTATTTGTAATTACTTGTGAATTATCAACAATAAAATTCAGTATTCTCCGAGTACACTACAAATAAATATATAGTATCTACATAAGAAATAAAAATACAAATTATTGTAGCTTAAGTTTAGATAAACGAAATTCAATAATTAATAAACAAATAGACCGCCACCTGTGCTAAACTATGTAATAAAAGGTAGCTTTAATCAATAAAGACTAAGAATAACAAAATTTTGCAACTACATATAAATACCATTCATTATATACCTCTTGTCCGGAGTGCAGCTCATGGTCTGAAAAACAGGAAAAACAGGCATTAGAAACCAGTTGAGAAATTTGCCACCTACATTTTTCATCAGGATTTCGAACTTGCTGTACTTATAATATCAGGATTTTCACTACATTTTACATTATTCTTTGCTCCAGAAATGATCAAAGTACCTACCTTAAACATCCTGGATCTATAAAAAAACAGTCTTAGAATACAATGGCATCCCTCTAAGTAAAAAGAGAGTACTTTATAATGGAGCAGAAAACAGTAAATCAACGGCAATGTAAAAAAACTCAAAATTTCATAGCTCCCCCCCCCCATTTTTCCTGCTAAAATTCCACAACTTTTGTAGTAGATATAATTGATATGGAATACTGTTCCTTTAAAATATCAGTTCAAAACAAACAAAACTGAGCAAGTTGGAAAGTACAGTCACACATTTTTGGCCCTAACTCAACATGCACTCATAATCACAACTCTATTGTATATCTGTAAAATGCTTAATTATCATACCTTTACATGCGTTTACACTTCACCATTATCTGAAGATTCACCGACCAGATATAGCTTTGAGACATACTTAAAAGAGATATCACCATATATTAGAACGCTCATGAAAAGTACTAA
>JARDZP010000141.1 GCA_029240795.1 Haloplasmataceae bacterium
AATGATTGATAAAAATAAAGAATTTATCAAAGTCAACTATAAAAGAATAAAGCTTGAGATGAAAGCTGAAGAACTTTATCCAGAAGGTTATGATTTAAATCAATTGTTTGTTGAATACAGAGAAAGGAAATTAGAACATGATATTAATAGAGGATCTAAAAAAGTAATAAAACGCTTGCTAAAAGAAGGTGGAAAAGTTAAAAATTAAAATATATATTAGTAAATAAATATAATTATTATTTTGATAGCTTAGTAAAGAAATAAATAGTCTTAGATTGAAGAGATACTTTTGGATAGGTATCTCTTTTTTATGAGATTTAACGTTAAAAGTTGTTAGTTGCATCTAATAATATTTTTTGCAGGTTGCTATTTCCACAGAAATTTCGTTTTTAATAAATGAATACTAATATTAAAAAATATAGGATGGTATTTCAAATATATTGTTTTAAGGAGATGTAAAAATCATGCATTCAATTACACAAACACAATTAGTGGGGATATTAACTACATTATTGCCTTTTGTATTAACAATTTTAGCTGCATTTTTAGGAGGTTTTTTCAAATGGTTAAAGACTAAAACAGCTAATATAAAAAATGAAAATGCTAGAAATTTAGTAAATTATGCGTTAGATAGGGTTGATAATTTATTAATTACTAATATGTCTTGCATAGAAGCAACTACTAAATCACAATTAGCATTATCTGGAACATTAGATTCAAATGCGCTTAAAACATTATCAACTACTGTTATTAGTAATGTTAAATCACAGTTAGGAAATAAGGCTACAGACATTTTAAAGTCTGAGCTAGGTGATGTAGATTCTTATCTGACTAATCGATTAGAATATCTTTATTCAAAAAATAAGGCAGATTCTAGTTCGATAATAGGTATCGTAAAAACATCGAGTAGTTCTACTACTAATATATCGACAGAAAAATCAAATAGTAATGTAGTTAAAAGTCATACAACTGCAAGTTCTAAAGTAAAAGTAGATAATCCAGATAATGTTACAGTTAAAAGTGGCGTAACTGTAAATGCAACTTCTGTTTCATTACCAAAATAGTTAAAGGAGCTTTGATATTATGAGTACATGGAAATATTGTCTAGTTGGTGATGATAATGAGACTTTATTAAAAGGCTGGCAAAAAGTGGGGGATTATTATTATTATTTATATTCTAATGGAGCAATGGCAGAATCAGAATGGTTCCAAGATACAAATGGATACTGGTATTATTTAGATGGTAATGGTCGGATGCTGACAGGACTGCAAACAATTAATAATATTATGTATTATTTTCATGAAACTTCTGATGGTAGCCAAGCACAATATTTTGGAGCAATGGCTAAAAATTGCAGTATAGCAGTTAATGATACTACATATACAGCGGATAATAACGGGTGTCTATCAGTTGGTATAGGCGGGCTATCTTCAGAAGGAGCTGATTTTATATGTTCCTGGGAAGGATATAGTTCTACCTGGGAAGATGTAGGTGATGGATATCAGACCATAGGAATAGGAACATCTACAAGTGGAACATTAGGGCTACAGTTGTATAATAGTGGAGTTACAAGTTGTACAAAAGAACAGGCCAAAGAATGGTTACAACAAGAATGTGTTACTTGCTATGAAGCTATTAAAGAGAAATTAGATGATAGTGGTGTAACTTTAAAGCAAAACCAAATTGATGCTCTTATAAGTATGGCGTATAATATCGGTCAATATGGTTTAATTGGTAGTACTCTTTTCAAAAATATTTTGTCTGGGATTACTGATCCAGATATATTATTAGGAAACTTTGAAGCATGGGACAAATGTAATGGACATGTTTTGCAAGGATTAAAGAACAGACGAGATTCAGAATATGCTTTATTTGTGAACGCTGATTATACTGGAAATAATTAATAAGATTTAGGTGAGTTTTATGACTCATCTTTTTTGTATGTCCAATATATTTTATGAACCAGAAGGTTAAAATTTGAATGAGTTACTGTTCTAATAAGAAGATAATTTCAAGATAACATTTTCTGCATTTAATTATAAAAAATTACATATAGTGAATAATATGTTTACTTTTCCAGTTTATTTTCGTTTTTATTAAATAATATGATTTATTTATTAAAAATGAGGTGAAGGGTAAATGGGAGAAGAATTATTTAAAAGTGTGTTACAAGTTCAAAATGGGAATAAAGATGAATTAATGTTTATTATTGAAAAATTTAGTCCATTAATACAAAAATATAAAAGAAAATTGAATTATGATGAGTCAGAAACTGATTTAATAATAGCTCTAATTGAAATAGTATTATCTATTAAACTAAATAATTTCATGTCATATAGTGAGGGTAAGTTAATAAAATTTATAAATAACTCAATTGCTAATAAGTCAATAGATCTTTTTAGAAAATTTATCATAAGAAAGAAACAAGAAGTTGAACTAGACTTTGATGTAATTGATAATACAAATATTGAAGATGACTTGAATAATAGAATTCTAATAATGGAGTTATTAGCTAATTTATCTGATAAACAGAAATTTATTATTATTGAAAAGTATTTTAAATGTCGTTCTGATATGGATATTGCAAAAAACTTAAATATTTCAAGACAAGCAATTAACAAATCTAAAAATGAAGCTTTAAAAAAATTAAAATATTATATATTAGATTAGTAAGTTCAGGTTTACAAAAAAAAAGGAATATCGTTATTATATTATGTACAAGCAATCATCCGGATGAATTAAAAATAAAATAATAAAAAAGGTGGTTATATTATGAGTTCAAATGTAAAAATTACTTATGTAAACAGATCAATGAATAAGGATTTACCAAAAGTGTTTATATTCACAAAAAATGAAGTTCCGAATTTTGATTCATTAAAAGATGGAGTAGCATGGAAGGTTATTCCTAATATAGGACGTGAATCTAGTTGTCAATTTATATTCCCAATAGAAACAGAAGTGTGCGCTTCATGGGACAATGGCACTTGTACTACTAAAAAATTGATTTCAGAAATCGGTGATAAATATACAATTGAACAAGATGATACTGGAATAATTATTGCTAAAGATGGTAATGCAAGTGATATTAAATCTATTGATGTGGTAAATAATCTACACATAGATAATGGTATAGCTGTACAGTTATACAAAGATGGTCGTATGATGATGACTAAAAATATTGTTGGATATGATCAAAAAGCAACTTTTGTTTTACATCCAAAACTTTATTGGGGTATAGCTTCTGAGATTCAAGAAGGAGATATGATAAGTTCAGCTGTATTAAATTCTGAAAGTTTCTTTGAACAAGACTTAGAAGGTGTTTCTAATGTAACTATGGGTCTTTATGGTAATGCAAAAGATGGATATCAATTTAAGGTTGAATCTCAATCATAATATATTATTTAAATGTTTTGCATATATTTAAAGAGTTACGAAAAAAGGAGGGATATATATGGGTAAAAATAAGTATACTGTTCCAAAAGAGTGGTTTGTCGTTAGGAAGTGTGGTGAAAGTGGAGTCTCATTTGATAACGAAGAGGTTATGGATGGTCGCGTTATAGGTTGGAGTGTTTATGTAGGAGAAACAGCAGATAAAGCTAAACAACTTGCATTCGCACATCATTCTGCTCATCATTATTATGCATCGACAAAAGTTGAGAACATTTACCATATAGGTGGAAGTTTTTTAATAGATGATGATGAAGAAAATAAAGGACATTGTCTTGTAACAGGGGCAAAAGTAGATGGTTTAAAAAATTGCTTTTCTAATGTACAAGAAGAATAACCTAAAATTAAAAATAAATTAGATGTTAAAAAACTAAATGAGAGTGTCGCAAAATGATTAATTTTAATCAGAGCGACGCTCTTTTTTTATGTCTAGGAAAGTATAAAAGCTATTTATATTAAATTTAGTATTACGAAAGAAGTCGATAAATTTAATAATATTTAAACAATGATTTTACAAAATATGTAAAAATATTGTGATAATGTATAAGTTG
>JARDZP010000052.1 GCA_029240795.1 Haloplasmataceae bacterium
AAAATATAAAGGTAGGTAAAAAACGTGGAAAACATCTTTGAAATTGGCATGCTAGTTTGTTTTGGGTTTGCTTGGCCTGTAAACATTTATAAAAGTTTAAAAAGCAAAAGTGTTTCTGGGAAAAGTGTCTTTTTCTTGTATATTGTATTAGCTGGTTATGCGTCTGGTATCACTCATAAATTCGTATTTGACTATAATTATGTCGTCTATTTATATATTATTAATGCCTTAATGGTATCTACAGATATTATATTATATTATCGAAATAAATTTTTATATTCAAATAATAAATAACAGTTAAATAGAACTCTTAATGAGTTCTTTTTTTATTAGATAACTAATTAAAATAATGTGAAATAGTAGAAACTGTAGTGACAAATGCGTATAATAAATCATATTTGACAAAATAGAAATGCGCTGATAAACTATAATAGTTAGTCAACTAACTAAATGGAGGTCAGTATGAGTAATAGTAATTATTCACTTTATCAATCCTTTAAACTTGTGTTAAGAACCCATTATTATCGAACTCATATGTTACTAGATCATATCGATATTTATCCTGGTCAACCACCGCTTTTAATGGCTTTGGATAAACAAGATGGGCTAAGTCAAAAAGAATTAGCTGATATGATGAGAATTAAGCCTGCAACAATGACGATGATGGTAAAACGGATGGAAAGTTCAGGTTTAATTGAAAGAAAAGTTGATGAAGAAGATCAGCGAAAATATAAAGTTTATTTAACTGATAAAGGAAAAGACAAATTCCTTCAAGTCAATGAGGTAAATAAAAAGATTGAAAATGAATGTTTTTATAATTTTAGTGAAGAAGAGAAAATTATCATGAGAAGATTAATGATTCAAATGTATGAAAATTTAGAATCATTAATTGATCAAGAGTGTGAAAGGATGGAAAAGCATGATTAGATTATTTAAATTTTTACGACCTTATACAATCTTGGTTATATTAACTTTAGTATTAGTATATTTCCAAGCTACTTCAAACCTTGAATTACCTAATTTAATGGCAGTTATAGTTAATGATGGTATTTTACTCGGAAACGTAGAATTAATATATAAAGTTGGAATTGAAATGCTTATCGTAACACTGATAGGAACAATATGTGCAGTTTTAGTGAATTTTATTTCCTCACACGTAGCGAATGCTTTTGGTAGAGATATTCGAAAAAAAGTCTTTAATAAAGTTGAAAATTTTTCTTTAAATGAATTTGACAAATTTGGTACATCAACATTAATTACGAGATCAACAAATGATATAACACAAGTTCAAAATGTTACATTAATGATGATGAGAATGATGTTAATGTCACCTATGATGGCAATCGGTGGAATTTATATGGCGATTAAGTCAGATGCTTATTTATCTTGGACTTTAGTTGTTTCAATACCGGTAATTATATTAGCGATTGTGGTTGTAGCAAGTAAAGGTATCCCTTATTTTAAAGTAATTCAGGTTAAGTTAGATAAGTTAAATCTTGTCTTAAGAGAACACTTGACAGGAATACGTGTTGTTCGAGCATTTAATCGAGATAAGCATGAAAAAGCTCGTTTTGAGAATGCGAACAATGATTTAACAGAAACATCTGTAAAAGTAAATCAATTAATGGCTACAATTATGCCACTCATGATGTTAATAATGAATTTTACCACCATTGCGATTATTTGGATTAGTTCAATCAGGATGCAGGATAATTTATCAAATATAGGAGACATGATGGCTTTTATTCAATATGCGATGCAAATCATGTTTTCATTATTAATGTTAACGATGATCTTTGTGATGATTCCTCGCGCTCAAGTGTCTGCGGTAAGAATTAATGAAATTTTAAATACAAATTCAGATATTAATAATCCAGAAACCGAAGAATTAACAGAAAAAAAAGGGTTTGTTGAATTTGAACATGTCACATTTAGATATGTAGGAGCTGAAGAACCAGCATTAACTAATATTTCTTTTAAAAGTAATCCAGGTGAATTTACAGCGATCATCGGGGGTACTGGTTCAGGTAAATCGACATTAATTAATTTGCTTCCACGATTCTATGATATCGAAAATGGAAGTATTAAAGTAGATGGTGTGGATATTAGAGAGATGAATCAAGAAACCTTAAGATCTAAAATTGGTTTAGTTCCGCAAAAAACGTTATTGTTTTCTGGAACGATAGCTGATAATCTAAGATATGGTAAAGGTGAAGCGACAGAGGAAGAATTAATTGAAGCTACGAAAATAGCTCAAGCCTATGAATTTATTAGTGAAATGAGTGATGGCTTTAATTCTCATATAGCTCAAGGGGGTACTAATTTTTCTGGTGGTCAAAAACAAAGACTCTCAATTGCCAGGGCATTAGTTAGAAGACCCGAAGTATACCTTTTCGATGATAATTTTTCCGCACTAGATTTTAAAACCGATGCAAAATTGCGAAAAGCATTAAGAAATGAAATTAAAGAAGCTACAATGATTATTGTGGCACAAAGAGTAAGTACAGTAATGGATGCTGATCGAATTATTGTTTTAGATAATGGAAAAATAGTAGGAAATGGCAAACATAAAGATCTAATGAATACTTGTGAGGTATATCGTGAAATCGTTTCTTCACAACTATCAGAGGAGGAATTAAAATGAGTGAAAACAAAAAAGAACAGAATCAAGGGGGACATCAAGGTGGACCACGAATGGGTATGCCAGTAAAGAAAGCGAAAGACTTTAAAGGCACATCCAAACGTTTAATAAAATATTTAAGTCCTTACAAATACTCATTTATTATTGTTTTTATTACTGCAATCTTAAGTACACTTTTCACAATTATAGGACCTAAAATAATGGGCTTGGCTACTACGCAATTATTTAAAGACATTAAGCCAAGAATTTTTGACCAATATGCGCGTGTTTCAATTAATTTTAGTTATATAAGAAATATATTACTATTACTTGCGCTATTTTATATTATAAGTTCATTATTTAGTTATATCCAGCAATATATAATGGCTGGAATATCACAAAAAACGGTTAGAAAAATGCGAAATGATGTAAATAATAAATTAGCTAAACTACCACTAAAATATTTTGATTCAAGAACACATGGCGAAATTCTAAGTAGAGTAACAAACGATATTGATATGATCAGTAATACACTACAACAAAGTGTTACTCAATTAATAACTGGTTTAGTTACAATTATTGGTGTATTGATCATCATGTCTATTATCAGTCCAATATTAACTCTAGTGGCACTTTTTACATTACCATTAAGCGCAATTATAACGGTTTCTATTGCGAAAAAATCACAAAAGTTCTTTAAAGAACAACAAAAAACAATAGGTGATTTAAATGGTCATGTTGAAGAAATGTTTACAGGTCATAAAATAATCAAAGCTTATGGTCGTGAAGAATCATCCATAACTAAGTTTAATGAAATAAATAACAAATTATATAAAGTTGGTTGGAAAGCTCAATTTATATCAGGAATTATTTTCCCATTGCTTAATTTTATCAGCAACTTAGGTTATGTGGTTATATGTGTAATTGGTGGAAAGATGGTTATTGAAAACAAAATAAAAATTGGAGATATACAAGCATTTATAAATTATTCACGCCAATTTACTCAACCGATTGGTCAAATCGCTAATATCACAAATATTATACAAGGAATGGTTGCTGCGAGTGAACGTGTATTTGAAATATTGGATGAGAAAGAGGAAATTCAAGATACAAAAGATGCATTAGTAATTGATCATACGATTGGAAATGTAAGGTTTGAGCATGTCAACTTTAGTTATAAACAAGATACTCCACTTATTGAAGACATGAATATCGATGTTAAAACAGGTCAAACAATTGCGATTGTTGGGCCAACAGGTGCAGGTAAGACCACACTAGTCAATTTACTTATGCGATTTTATGAAATAAATGATGGAAAAATAACCATTGATGATATTGAAATAAGTAAATTAAAACGTAATAATTTACGTTCAATATTTGGAATGGTTCTACAAGATACTTGGTTATTTAACGGAACCATTCGGGATAATATTGCGTATGGTAGAGAATTTGCGAATGAAGAAGAAATAATTCATGCTGCAAAAGCTGCAAATGCTGATCATTTTATTAGAACATTACCTGATGGGTATGATACGGTTTTAAATGAGGAAGCATCCAATATTTCACAAGGTCAAAGACAATTATTAACTATTGCTCGCGCGATTTTAGCTAATCCTGCGATCTTAATCTTAGATGAAGCTACAAGCAATGTTGATACTAGAACTGAAGTCCATATTCAAAAAGCAATGAATGAGTTAATGAAAGGACGCACAAGTTTTGTGATCGCGCATCGATTAAGTACCATTAAAAACGCTGATAACATTTTAGTTATGAATAACGGTACTGTCATCGAGCAAGGTAATCATCAAGAATTACTTGATAAAAATGGTTTCTATGCTGACCTATATAATAGTCAATTTACTACTAAAAATGTATTAGCTTAAAATTAAGAAAAAGAATTGTTTTATTTTAACAATTCTTTTTCTATATATGATAAAATATAGTACAAACAATAAAAAAGTTAAGAGGTTTATATGAAATTTGTAGATTTAACACATACAATAATTAATAATATTTCAGTATATCCTGGAGATGATACTGTTAAGTTAAGTAATACAAAAAGTTATTTTAAAGAAGGATACAACAACAGTAATTTGGAGATTAGTATGCATGTAGGTACCCATATAGATGGACCAATGCACTTAACTAGTAGTAAGATGTTAATTAACGAAATAGAAATTTCAAGGTTTATTGGAAGAGGATATTTAATCGATGCAAGAGGTGAAAAAAAAATCACTTTGAAGGATGATTATTTTAAAATTCAAACCGATGATATTGTCTTAATTTATGCTAATTTTGATAAAATCTTTGGAACTATTGAATACTATGAAAATCATCCTATTTTATCTGATGAATTTACGAAGTTTTTAATAGAACGCAAAGTTAAAATGCTTGGTTTAGATTTTCCTTCACCAGATAATTATCCCTTTCTAATTCATAGGCAACTACTAGAAAATAATATACTAATTATTGAAAATCTTACTAATTTAGAAAGTTTATTAGAAAATAATTTTGATATATATGCCTTACCATTAAAAATAAGTGCTGATTCAGCTCCAGCTAGAGTAGTAGCAATAATTGATTACGATTAATGTGACTTTTATTTAAATACAGCACTTTTTATTGGATATTCATTAATAAAACAAATAATTTTGATTCATTTTCCAGTAAAGCTGAAATGAGTCATTTCAATGTTTTATCTTCGTGAAATAAAAAATTCCAAGGGATCATACCATACTGAGTTAATGGTAATTGTTTTTTAAATTATACAATTCATCTACAATTACTGTGTTTTCATACTGAATTTGCCTAATTAAATCAATGTTTTTTTGATCATCTAATTCTCTTGCTATTTCATTTAATGCATTGACACCTAATTCTTCTCCTGAGATAAGTGTATCTAAAATGTCATTATTTTTATATTTTTTAGGACTAAATTTGTACTTTAAATCAGCCATTGTTCCAGCAAACCCAGCAGATTTAATAGGTTTACCATCAATTTCTTCAATTCTTTTTTTAATTAGGAATGCCTGCGATTTATGTCTTCCTCTAATATCATCGAATTTATCTTTTACATATGAGTCTGACTCGTCTTTAATAAAATTATCTAGACTAAGTACTGCCATATGTTCACCTTTTAAACCTTCGTTTAAATGTTTTACATCTTGTTTTTGCATTTTATTCCTCCGTTCAATTTTATTGTTTTCTTAATCTTCTTTTTAATGTATTTTAAATATTGGTAAATGAGTTTGTTTTAAATAAACGTAAAATATCCACCAGAATTTCTGGTGGATATTTTTTACATTTCATTAAGTTTTTTAACTATTTCATTTTTATTATAAATTGGATCATCACATGTATAATTTTGACATACATATAAAGCTAATGGATCTTCATAATTAGCATAATGTGAAAATAATTTATTGTCTCTAATAGTATCTTTAAATAAGGTAATTGCAGTTGTGAATGGTCGATAATTATGATGCATTAAATGTTTTATATCTTTCATTTCTTTGTCTTTATCAGTCACGAAAACAATTTTTGTTAAAGCATTTTTATACATCATATATGCAGAAAGCATATATGTATGAGCAGTAGGTGAATCATTTATACGAGATGCAAAATAATGGAATTGTTCAACAGCTAGTCGTTCTAATCCAATATCATCTGTTATTTCAGATAACCTAATGAGATTCATTGTTAAAACTGAGTTTCCAGAAGGAATAGCACCATCATATATTTCTTTGTTTTTCATGATTAATGGTTCACTATCTTTACCACTATAGAAGAATCCACCATTATCTGCATCTTCAAATAAATCCATCATTTTGATATTCATTTCAACGGCACGATTAATGTATTCTTCTTTACTAGTTGCTAAAAATAATTCGATTAAGCCCCATTCAAAGTAAGCATAGTCATCTAAATAACCATAATATTTCGCTTCACTGTCTCTAAAACGTGCAAGTAATCGATGTTCTTCAGTTAATAGGTTATTAATGATAAAATTGCATGCTTTTTCAGCTTTTTCGATATATTGATCATTGTTTAAGGCTTTACCAGCTATTGCGAAAGCCGCAATCATCATAGAGTTCCATGAAGTTAAAACCTTATCATCTTTATGAGGATGAATTCTTTTTTCTCGAACATCATATAGTTTTTTTCTAATTGTTTGTAGTTTGGGAGTATCTAGTTCGATATGTTCTTGATGTATTAAATTGAGTATATTTTTGTTTTCAAAGTTACCCGTTTCAGTTACACCATAATATTGGCAAATATAATCAGCTTCATCTTTATCTAATATATTATATATTTCTTGTTTATCCCATACATAAAACTTGCCTTCTACGCCTTCTGAGTCAGCATCTTCAGCTGTATAGAATGCGCCATCAGGACTTGTCATGTCACGGGATATATATTCTAAGATTTTTTCAGCAACTTCTTTATATATTTCATTATTGGTAGCTAAATAAGCTTCTGTATATGTGATAGCTAGAAAAGCATTATCGTATAGCATTTTTTCAAAGTGGGGAACTAGCCATTTCTTATCTACTGAATAGCGAGAAAAGCCATAACCAATGTGATCAAATATACCACCTTTATACATTTGCATTAAGGTTTTTTCTACCATATCTAAGGCTTTTTTGTTATTTTTATATACACTATATCTTAATAGATATAATAAATTGTGAGGAGTTGGGAATTTAGGAGAAGATCCAAATCCACCAAATGTTTTATCAAAAGACATTTCAAGTATATTATATGCTTTTTCAATAATGTGTTCTTCAAATTCACTATGATCGCTATCTTCAACATGTTCTTTAATAACTCTTGTTATTTCTTCAGCTGAATTTAATAGTTCACTTTTACTTACTTTCCATCTTGTTTCAACTGTAGTTAATAATTCAATTAATCCTGGGTGTTGTCCTCTACTGTGTTTAGGATAGTAAGTTCCAGCAAAAAATGGTTTTTTATCAGGAGACATAATAATTGTTAGTGGCCAACCACCACTACCAGTTAAAGCTTGACAAATTTCCATATAGATATGATCTATATCAGGTCTTTCTTCTCGATCTACTTTAATTGAGATAAAGTGTTCATTTAACAATTGACCAACTTCTTCATCTTCAAAAGATAATTTTTCCATTACATGACACCAATGGCAAGTAGAGTAACCAATGCTTAAAAAGATCGGTTTATCTTCCTTAAGAGCTTTTTCAAAAGCTTCATCTCCCCAAGGATACCAATTCACTGGATTATGGGCATGTTGAAGAAGATAAGGTGATTTTTCTTCTATTAATTTATTAGGGACTCTTGCTTCATTCATAAATCAAACTTCCTTTTTGATTAAATACTTCAATTTTATTGTACCCCTGTAAACTGATTATATAAAATGTTTTGCTTAAAAGTAATTTATACAGATATCAGATTTACTATTTTTATCCATAGTGATAAAATAAGTTTATTAACTATTTGTAAGGGAGGAATTTATTTGTTTGATAAAGGAATGTTAAATAGTTTTAAAACTGTTGGAACTTTAATTTTATATCATGATACACTTGCCTTTATGATTGGTCCAGATAAAACAGGGGAAAAATTAGGAATAGTACGATTTGGAGGTCATATCGAAGATGGCGAAAGTCTATTACAAGCACTAAATAGAGAGATATATGAGGATTGTTCAATAAGCGTCAATTTGATTAATTCGCCATTATCATTTTATAAAAAAGATTGGAATGATAATGAATTAATTAATGTTACAAAAGAAATAAATTTTGAAATGCAGCCTTTTCTTTTAAAGGGTGATAATAATCGTTTATCAGCACTATTTTTATCAAAAACTGATATCGAGCCTATTCCATCATCAGAAACAAACGGTATTATTTTTTTAACAAAACAAAATATAATTGATATTTGTAACAAAAAAATTACTTGTCTTTCCGAATTTATAAAAATGGGTGGAAAATTAGTACAGCAAAACAAGATTGATATTAATAAAGAAATTTACGCTGGAGTTCATCTAAACTTAGTTTTTGATTTATTATTAGCACAAAATCAATTAATAATAGATTATTTTGATGGGAAAATGTAATTCAAAGTAACAATTGACTTGGTTAATATCATTCTATTTTTAATAGTATGAATATGTTATAAAAGATTAATGGTGAGGGGATCATGAAACTGATAAAAGTAATAATAGATAAAGATATTATTGGTACAGAGGGGTTATCTCAAAAGCAACCACGTCATACTGCAAGAGCATTTTTATTCAATAGTATTGCTGTGATGTATGTTAAAAGATTCTTACTACACTCAATTTCAGGTGGTGGAATAGAAGATGGAGAAAATAAGCTTGACGCAATAAAACGAGAATTACTTGAAGAAACTGGTTGTGAATGAGAAGTAATAAAAGAACTCGGATATGTTTATGAAAATCGTGCACATTGCGATTATACAACAATTTCATATTATTTTATCGCAAGGGTTACGAATAACTATGGTAATTCAAATTTAACTCAGGATGAATTGAATAACGGTACCTGTGTTGAATGGTACTCCCTTGATGAGGAATTTAGTTTAATCAGTACCCCTTGTCATGACACTAATCAAAGAAAGTTTATTCAAAGCAGAGATATTGCTGCGTTTAAAGCATTAAAGAATTTTTTATCTGTATCAAATTTTTAAACTATATTCATCAGTATAATAAAAAATTCCGACAGTCCTTTAATCCTTTCGGTCTTATTTTATAGAGATCGATTTTTATAGTGATTTATTAAAACTATAAAACAGTTAATTTTGGAAAATATAATTGTACAAGCTATTAAATTTTGTTAAAAATTAAATTGAAAATTAATTAGAGTGGAGTGATTAGGATTAAGAAAATTAATTTAATTGTTAAACAAGCAAAATTACCTGCTTTATTAACAATGATTTCTTTGGGGTTGTTTATAGTTATTTATTTATTTGTTACGTTAACAGCAGTAGAACCCTATTATTTAGAGGGGTTGATGTTTGCAGTACCTTTTGTGATTTTTGGGATAATTACTTATTTTACTGTAAAGGGAAAATTAAAATTAAAAACATCAAATTTAACATCAATAATCTTAATATTTGTTTTGGGGATTTTAATGATGTTTTCATTTATCGCAATGTCGGTCGACGCCGCAGGTATTGGAACAACCGATGTAGCAAAATATCAAAGAGTTTTACGGATTACTGGTTATCCTAATGACAAATTAACAGAACATTTCCCTAATAAAATTCCTGAAAATGCAAAAAATATAAGATTTGAGTACACACCAAGTATTTTTGGCTCGAAATCATTTAAATTAAAATTTGAATTAGATACGGTATTAATCGACAATTATATTAAGGAATTTTCGACTAAAGCAATTAAATCAGGTAGTTTGGATGAATTGTATAATAACAATGAGATACCGATAAATACTTTTACAATTTTGGGTTACAATGAACTTCCAGACGATTTTACTGTTTTTAAACTTGAAAGTAAAGGTACAAGTTTTGTTGCTATTAGTAAGCAAAGAAACGAGATCATTTTTGTTGCTTTTACATTAGATTAAATATGAAAATCGTAAATCGTGAATTTGACTAAAAATAAAAAATGCCGACAGTTTTCTAAATTGTCTGTTTTGCTTTTTATATCTATGTAAAGTGGCTGATAAATAATTTGTACTTTGACCGTCCTGACACCAATGACAGGTAAATTTTTCCATGTCAGGAATAGCCAATAGAAAGAAAAATCTGTTTATCCTCTATTCTTGCTTTTTCAAAAGCGTCTTCACTCCATGGATACCAGTTTACTGGGTTATACGCATGTTGAACTAGATAAGGTGATTTTTCGTCGATTAATCTACTGGCTACTTTTGTATTATTCATTTTATCAATCTACTTTATTGTTTAAAATTTATTCAATATTATTGTACCCTGTAAAACGAATATATAAAATGTTTTGCTTGAAATTAAAAATGCATAAGATTTCCTATGTGTATGCATTAAATAAATAAATTTTAAATTTAAGCTATATTTACTTAGCTAACAAAAAGTTGTAGTATATATATTATATAATTTTTTAATATTAAGGGAATGATTTGTTGGATTGTAAATTCTTGTGTACAAAATGTGTTAGTAGCATTGTTAATAGTAAATGTTCAAATTGTAGTGATGAAATACCAATTAAAAACTGAGTTCATTATTTTACAGATGATTGTAAAGTTTTACTGAACAGTTACAAAATGAAAATTCAGATGGTAGAAAAAAATGCAGATAGATTACAACCTGATAGCTATATAAAGGAAGGGGGGGACAAATTATGAATGAGACATTGAAAACTATTAACAATCTGCGAAGTGCTAGAAATGATTTTATAGATAAAAAGGTTCCTGCACAAATAATGAATACCATCATTGAACATAGTATGAAAGCAGCAAACGCAAGTAATGTTCAAAGATATAGCATGATATTAGTAGATGAACCTAAAATACTTGAGGTAATTACAAATAAGAATACTGCTAAAATTGCTATTGTATATTGTCTGGATTATAACCGTGTAATTGAAACAGCTAAATATATGGGGTACGACTATATACCCGGCACGGATAATTGGTATGACATCATATCAGGAATTTTTGATGTGTCCGCTCTGGCTCAGACAGCTGTTATTGCAGCTGCTTCGCTGGGTGTGGATACGGTTATAACAAACAGTGTGTTAAGACAGAATCAAAAGGAAATTGTAAATCAATTGAAACTTCCTGAGAAATATTGTTTTGCTGTGATGGCAGTATTATTTGGCTATCGAGATATTCCACGAATCGTTCAAAACAACCGTTTAGCAGCGGAATATATTGTTCATCACAATCAGTATCGTACATTAAATTCAGAGGAACATAATGATATTATAGCAGGGTATGATCAGTTTTACCCGCAATACATAGATGATGCACATCCTCATTATCTTGATTTCTTTTTCAATGATTGGTGTGGGCCAAAGGATGAGAGAGTGAATAGTGCCCTAAAGGAACGTATGAAAGAAGCCGGTTTTATCATACTATAAATTTTTTTATAAATAAAATACAAGGGGTAAAGAGGTGGGTAAAATCTCGATTTCTATTTTAACCCCTTTACCTTTTCGCCATGTAGTATTCAAACTCCGTCTACACGCATGTTGTGACGGTATTGATGTCAAAAAAATAGAAAATGAAAACTAAAGATGTCCATATATAAAAGGGTTTCCCGACATTGATTTAATCTTATAGTTATTAAACTGACGATATCAATGTTAGGGAACCTTTATTTTTTTGTTTGAGGAAACATATCAACTTTCCTAAAAATCATAGGGTTGAGTAGACATACTTGATAAACAGGTAGGTTGTGGAGACAGAATAGATATTGAATATTTCTTTTAGTTAGAACTAAGAGTGATATCAATAAACCCATATTTGCCAGCTAATCGTAATTGTGTTTTGAAAATAGATAAAATGATACACCCGTTTTGATTTGTTGTTTTTACTCGTAATGATTTTAACACTCTATTATTAGATAAGTTTTCTTCTTTCCGAAGAATATCTTTTCTATACGAAATTCCTACTTCGGTGTTGTTAGGTAGATAAAAAATTAAAGGTTCTACTGTGAATGAAATAATACTGGAAGAAGCGTTCATTAAAGTAAGTCAGTAAAAGAGAAATAGTAAATGAAAATAACGTATAAACTCTAATTACTTTGTAAAAAAAGGGAAGAATAAAATTTAACAGATAAACAATCACAAATATTAACATTATCCCTAAACGGAGGTTTATATACCATGAGGAAAGTTAAACTATGGACAAACCAATATGTAATTATCATTTTATTGTCTTTAGTCATGTTTGCTTCTTTTTATTTGATAACAGCAGGCTTCCCGATTTTTGTATCAACGATTAGTGATAATCCTGCGATTGCTGGAATCATGACCGCTACCTTAATGTTAGCATCACTAATTACAAGATTCTTTGCAAGTGTAATTATCCAAAAGGTGAATCGAAAATTGCTACTCATTCTCTCACTCCTTTATTTTTTAGGCACAATCTGTCTTACTTTTATAAATAACTCGATCGGATTTCTAATATTCATTAGAGCCCTACAAGGTATAGGATTTAGTATGCTTACGAGTTTAGTCTTTATTATTTCAAGTAATATTGTACCTAAATCTCGGTTAGGTGAAGGTATTGTTTTCTTTGCAATGTCCACAAGCGTCGGGACGACGCTTGGTCCACTAATCGCTATTTCTTATCTTGCAAAATATTCATTCCAGTCTATGTTGATGTTAACTCTAGGTCTGATGTCTTTTTCATTTGTTTGTAGTTTGTTCATTAAAAATACGGTTAAAAAAGAAAAGGGAAGTCGTGAGATTTCAAATAATGAGCCTTTCTACAAGTACATGTTCGATAAGCGTGTTTTTCTTCCATGTATTTTGGTAGCGTTAAATTATATAACCATTGCTGGAACCGTCAACTTTATGGGGGCCTTTGGTAAAGAGATTAATGTTGGAGGACGTATTTCACAGTTTTTTATTACCCAAGGGATTGCAATGGTAGTCATTCGTTTATTCTCAGGTAAAATTTTCGATAGATTCGGTCATAGAATCCTTATTATCCCAGCCTCCATATCAGGGGCTATCGGTTTGGTTTTATTAGGTATTTCTACTAATATGGTGATGATTTTGGTTTCAGGGGCATTATTCGGTATCGCTTTTGCTATCATTCATCCAATTATCCAAGCTTGGGCATTAACGCTTGTTCCACCCGAGAAAAAAGCAACAGCCAACTCTATGCTTCTTATTTTTATCGATTTTGGTTTAGCCATTGGATCAGTAGGACTTGGGTTCTTAGCAAAAAGAGTTGGATACGGCATGACTTTTAGTTATTCTGCAGCGATTATGATTGTTATTTTGTTATTGTATATAATTGGAAACAAGAAGACAAAACCTTTGAAGTGAATAAGAAAAATGAACAAAACATATTAGTATACGAACGGGATGAATAAAACAAACAAGGGCTTTTCCATGATCAATAGTGGCATGTTGAATAGCCGATGGATAAAAAGATTGGTTTATCTTCTCGTTTTGCCTACTCAAATGCCTCATTCATCCAAGGATACTAGTAATGGAATTATAGGCATGTTGCAAGAGGTAAGACGATTTTTCATCGATTAATCGATTTTAATAGTTGACCAAAGTAAATACATGAAAATATGGTTTGTCCTCTTACTGAAGTGCAGCTTGTGTAATAATACGGACATTATGTCTAATCGTTAGGTATGGGAATGAAACTGAAATAAATGGTTAAACTTCTCATAAAATAATTGTATCTATTTAATTTCAGAGACAAATACATGCGCTTTATTAATAATAATGCCTCTCATGTAGCAGACAGGTTACTATCTACTACAAGAGAGGCATATTTAATAAATATTACAACTAAATTAACATAGTCTCCTACACATCTATTTTTTCAATAATCCCATCTATTTTTTCTTTAGCTTTTTCGATAGCAGTTATTCTATCCTCCTCAGTTGTGCCTGTTCCATCTACCAACAGTTTTTCAAATTTACTTATACCCAGCAACTTCATAATATCTTCAATATAATCTAATCCCTTGTTAAACATTGGTCTCATTATCCATAATATGTTTCCACCTGATGATTGAATGTAAATTACAGTCCTATTTTTATCATTTAGAAGTCCTATAGGTTTTTCACCATTCTCAGGAAAAGTTATTGTCTTATGAACTTGTACAATGCAAT
>JARDZP010000053.1 GCA_029240795.1 Haloplasmataceae bacterium
GATAAAGCGATTAAGGCTTTAAAAAATGAAGATAAAATTCAATCACCAAAAATGTGCTTTTATTCAGTAAAATAAACTTTAAAGAGTATCAAAAAATGATACTCTTTTTATTTTCATAATTTTCTAAATATTGGTAAAAATATACACTATAGGTGATAATATGGAAAAAGAAAATCGATTTTATGAAAATACTTTATTTGTTTGGACCTTACTATTCATTATGCCACCAATAGGTATAATCACTTTATGGGTTATTAAGTTTTATAATGTTTATTTAAGAATCACTCTTTCAATCTTTTTTGGTCTACTTTTTCTTAATTATTTAGGTATGCAGACGAGTTTTATAAGAGCGGTTCTCCTGGTACTCATAGTTAACTTATTGTGGTTAAGAAATATCGATATCAATAAACATAAAATAAATGCAATGCATAAATATAATGAATTATTAAATAATTTTGAGATCAACGAAATGATTAAAAACTATATTATTCAATATGATTCACCGACAAGTAGTTATTCCTATTTAAAACATTTTGAAGAGGAAATTGTCAAAGACTATCCATTAACAACAAATAAGTTTACTATTGGAAACTTAGAAGAAATATATGTAAACACAATTTTCAAAAAATTAGATGTTATTAAACAAAAAAGTGAAATAGATAAGGATTTAATAAATAATTATAAAACAAATTTTATGATGTTTACTAAACTTATTATAAAAAAATCTGAACTTGGTTCAGAGAAATTAACTGTTTATTACCTTTGGACATTATTAAAGCAAATATCAATTGATTATTATTCAGTTGCATTTTTAAATAAATACGGGGATCTTTTTCAAAATACAGATCTGAAAGATTTAGTTAAAAAATATATAAATATTGATTCTTTGAGTAAAGATATCAATTCTAAAGATCGTATAATGTTTACCTATTACTTAATGAAATATGATTTTAAAAGTTTAGATTTAATATCATGTTCTAATAAACTAGAAATTGAGTTACAAAAACAAATGAAATTAAAAAAAGAAAAAGAATTCGAAATGAGTTTAAAAAATAAAGAAGTAGAAGTAAATGTAAGTATTTAGTGCAACGCTATTGAAATTTATCATAAAAAGATGTATATTATAATTGATAATGATTATCAATTATAATATATAATAGGATGAAAAGGAAGTGAACTATGGAAAATATATGGTTAGCCTTTGGATTAACACTATTTGCTGGTTTATCCACAGGTATTGGAAGTTTAGTTGGGTTATTTGCGAAAAGAACTAACACAAAGTTATTATCTATTGCTCTAGGTTTTTCAGCTGGAGTGATGATTTATGTATCAATGATCGAGATTTTTGTTAAAGCACAAAATTCCTTAATAGGTTCATTAGGAAAGGTAAAAGGTTCATGGATTACTGTAGTATCCTTTTTTGTTGGTATTTTATTGATTGCTTTAATTGATAAGTTTGTACCGAATAATGAAAATCCTCATGAAGTTCAAAAGGTTGAAGCTTTAGTACAAGATACGAGTAAAATTGAAAAAAATAAATTAGCGAGAATGGGAATGTTTACTGCGTTAGCCATTGGGATTCATAATTTCCCTGAAGGTTTAGCTACATTTACATCCGCATTAAAAGATCCATCATTAGGGATAGCAATTGCGATTGCTGTTGCGATTCATAATATACCAGAAGGTTTGGCGGTTTCGGTACCGATATATTATGCGACAGGCGATCGTTTAAAAGCATTTAAATACTCATTTTTATCAGGGTTATCAGAGCCATTAGGAGCTTTAATAGGTTTTATTATTTTAATGCCATTCTTTAATGATGTTATGTTTGGAATTTTATTTGCATCTGTTGCAGGTATTATGGTTTTTATTTCTTTAGATGAATTATTACCCACTGCAAGGGAATATGGTGAGCCGCATCTATCAATTTATGGTTTAGTTGCTGGTATGGCTGTAATGGCAGTTAGTCTCTTACTCTTTATGTAACATAAAATAAAGGCTGCATTTGCAGCCCTTATTGTCTTAATTATCTATTGTCCCAATCGTTATCCCAATCGTTATCCCATCCAGGTCTACCCCAACCAGGACGGCCACCCCACCAAGGTCTATTCCAACCAGGACGGCCACCCCACCAAGGTCTATTCCAACCAGGGCGGCCACCCCACCAAGGTTGATTCCAACCAGGACCAAATCCAGGACCGAATCCCGGACCAAATCCGATCGAACCAAATCCAAGTGTACCAGGGATTGGGAATCCTAATCCAACACTTATACGATCATCGTTATCAAAATAAAAGTTTGGATCTACATATTCATAAATCATTATATTTACTCCTTTTAAAAATTTTATTTTTTAAAACTTCGAAAGTTAAAAACTCTCATAATAAATTATGCTAATGTAATAGACATGCATAGGCTTTTACATAAGAAAAGATAAAGTAATTAAAGTTTTTCTTTTTTTTATTATGTTAATAAGCGTTTTTCGCCTTCTAGTTCAAGAATATGAGTTGCATTTTGTGTTACTTCTAATGTACCCATATATTCGTTCAATTCATCCTTTATTGCGAAATAACGAATATAAATAAATGTGCCTTTCATTTTAATCCAAAACTCTTCATGATCTTTAGTACCTTTTCGAAAATCTTCAAGCATTTTGTTTACGACATGTACACTGGTTGGCGGATGACAGTTTTGCACAGTTCTTCCGATTACTGCTTTCGTTCTAGGGAATACTCGATCACCATGCGAAAAATATTTAACTACATCATTTTTATCAATAAATGTCATATCAAAAGGTATTTTATTTAGTACCAGTTCAAGTTCTTTAATTGACATAACACCAGTTTCAAAAGAAACATTACCTTCAGCAATTTCTTTTGGCATAGCTTTTTCAAATGCATCAATTAAACGTGGTGGATCCCATTTATTAGGCTTACTAATAAATGCATAACCTAAGGCATCACTCTCTTCTTGAATAGTTAACCATTCATCTTGGGTTAATGTATCTTCAGCCATTGGTAGTAGAATATTTTCTTCCTTAAAGATCATCTCATCTAGGCTTGATTTTAATTTTATTGATTGAGCGATAATTGTATCACTTGATTCTTGGTTATTTTGTAAATTTATATGTAAAGTCTTTAATTCATCTCTAATGTCATCATCCACACCCCACATGACTTTAGCAGGTCCATAAATGCCATATTTTTCAAGATATGGAAAAAGTAGATTCTCTTTCCGTAAATAATGAATTTCAATTTGATTTATTAGTTGTAAATCTTTTAATAATTTACTTCGATGATCATCATTATCTTTATCTTTTAATAAGTCAATATGATAGGGGAATTTAACACTTAAGAGATTTTTGAGTTCGCGATTTTCTCGCAAGAAGGTATTAATGGGATGACCTTCAGTGTTTCTTATCCCTATATTACCATGAATTGCATCAATTGACCCTTTAAAGACCGCGGAATGAACATCACAAAGACGTTGCACTTCAGCAACAGGCATACCTTCCATGATTAAGGATTGTTCTAAATCAGAAATTTCTTTTGTGGATACACTTCCAAAATCTTTCTCAAATTCTGCTTTAACTTCTTCAAAATTTCTGCCTTGATGTAGACTAATTATTAATTCTTTCAGTTTTTGTTGCCGATACTCACGGTTATTTATGTATTCACTCATTTTTTCACCTCCAAATAAAAAATACTTTAAGCATATTTATATTTTAACTTAAAGTATTTAAAGTATTCTATTAAATTACTTAATTTATCAAATTAGTGACAATTAAAGAAATTCCACTTACTATGAGCAAGATAATCACAAATTTGTTAACCATTTTATCATTTAAACGTTTATCAACTTTTATTCCTATAAACATACCAATTATGACAGCTGGAAATAAATAGAGTGCTAATTTTAATGTTTCATATGTCATTAAACTTCCTTTGTATGTATAAAGACCCATTCTGAAGAAGTTATCTATTAAAAAAACAGCACATAAATTGGCTCGAAATTGGCCCTTACTACTCGTTGTTCTACTGATATACGCTACTAATAAAACCGCAATACCATATAATCCAGCTAATACTCCACTAGCGACTCCGATAATTGTTAGTAATATAGGATTAGGTTTTTTATCGGTATTTATATTTTGTCTTCTTGTGGACAATTCAATCGCGATCCCAATTGTAACAATCCCTAGTATGATTTTTAAGGCGGTAGCATCACTTGATTCTAAAAGAAATGCTCCGGGAATAACTCCTATAAGTACCATGATTGATAACGGGATAATTGTTTTTAATGATAAATTTTTACGATTTTTATAAACAATAAAACTATTAATTGGAATGCTAAATAGTAAATCAATTGGTGTTACAATTGTGCTATCTAGGACAAAGTTGAATAAAGGCGCCATGATAAGCGTGTTACCAAATCCTGTAATCCCTTTTATGATATATGCAAGCAGTGCTGCAAAAAATAAGTAGATAAATTCAAACATAATTCCTCCAATAGCATAAAATGCACAATCAAATTATACATTATTTTCAGAAATTACAATAGATTTTTTAAGTAAAATTACAAATATAGATAATATATAAAAAGTATGTGTTAATAAATCCACATCGTAATCACAAATAAATATTAAGTCATTAATGACTTAATCCTTATATGCCATAGCTAATAGAGCAATCCAGCCTATAACAATACAAATTAAGCCAATGTAGTAAGGAATCCATCCAAAGATAAACATGGCAAGAAACCAACCTAGTGCACTAGAACCTTTCTTTTTAGCATAAATAGGTGCACCGATCATTGAGGCAATCCAAATTAAAAATACCCACATATTATACCCTCCTTATATTATTAAATGGTAAATTTAAGAAAATGTTAATAAAATTAGATATTATAACCTATACTAATTAAATTGTCTTTCATAAAATATAGAAGAATAGTATTAATGGAGGTATTTATATGATTAATAATGTGCCAATTAATGGTTATGTATATCAGTATATCGGTGATAGAAAAGCACACATTCATAAAATAGAAATTGATGATATCAATGAGCATCGAAGATATTATAGTGGATATACATCTTTCAATTTAGGACATAGACATTCATATTCTGGTTTAACTGAACCTGGGTTAAGTAATATTGACCATACTCATCGCTATTTTATGTTTACCTCTTTAGAGAATGGTCATAAACATATTATTACGGGTTCTACTAGTAAAGCTATTAGATTACCTAATGGTGAGCACTACCATATATTAAATGGCTTTACAAGTAAAGCAGGCGAAATTCTTCACGTTCATTCCTATATTGGAAGAACTTTAGTATAACATCTAGAATTTTCTAGATGTTTTTATTTTTTATTACATGTTATAATAAATTGAAAGTAGTGATGGTTATGCTAGAAAGTGATTTATTTCCACCGATTAAACAATATTTAATTAATAAAGGTTATAAAGTTGGTAGTGAAATTGAACATTGTGATATTGTCGCAACTAAAGATGACTTTATTATAATTATTGAGTTAAAGCGAAGTTTAAGTGTTGAATTATTAGTTCAAGCAGTAAAAAGACAAAAATTAACTGAATATGTCTATATTGCGGTACCAAAGAAAAACATTGCTTATAGGAAATGGAATGATATACTACATCTAATAAAAAGGTTAGAATTGGGGTTAATTATTGTAGATAATAATGATAAAGTTGAAGTTATTCTCGAACCACTTCCACTTGATAGAAAGAAAAGTATGCAGTCAAATAAAGGTAAACGGAAAAAGTTATTAACTGAATTTGAAGGTAGAACGATTGATAATAATATCGGCGGATCAACAGGAAAGAAAATAATGACAGCATATAAAGATAAATCATTATATATCGCGAGCTGTTTAGATTTACACGGACCTCTTTCACCTAAACAATTAAAGTTACTGGGAACAGATGTGAAAAAGACACCAACAATTTTAACGAAAAATTTTAATGGCTGGTTTTATCGGGTAAAAATTGGTGTATATGACCTATCAGATCAAGGTAAAAAAGCACTAGAAGAATATAATGATATTGTAATTATTCACAAACAAAATATTATACAAAATAATAAGTAAAAATATTGACTACTTCCAAGTTTTATGAAATAATGAATATGTAAACTAGATTACATTAAGTGTAAATAACATTATAATGTTTTACTTCAATGTATAAATGTTCTATTATAAATTTTTTTAAAAGACTAATAATTATACAAAATATGGTAAAAATAGTAATGAATAAAATTTATACTTATTAAATTAAAGGAGGCATATTTATGAGTATTAAAATAGTAGCAGATAGTAGCTGTGATTTAAATGAAGATTTACAGAAACAAGTTAAGGTTAAACTTGCACCTTTAAAGCTTCAACTTAAAGATAAAGTTTATGTAGATGATGAAAATCTTGATGTAAAAGCCTTTTTAAAGGATATGCATGAAAATGCAATTTCACCAAAGACAGCATGTCCATCACCAGAAGATTTTATGAAATGCTATGAAGGGAATGAAGATGTCTTTGTAGTGACAATTTCTGCAGAATTAAGTGGAACCTATAATAGTGCTGTACTTGCTAAAAATATCTATCAAGAAGAGCATAAAGATCAGTTTATCCATATTTTTAATTCACGTAGTGCATCAGCTGGAGAAACTTTAATTACTTTAAAAATTAATGATTTGTTAAAAACTGGTTTAAATAAAGATGAAATGATAGCGGAAATTGAAAAATACATCAGTGAAATGAAAACTTTATTTTTAATTGAAAGTTTAGATCATTTGTCTAAAGCTGGTAGAATTAATCCGATTATTGCGAAAGCTGCATCTTTACTATCAATTAAACCAATTATGGGAGCTACTCCAGAGGGAACAATTAAGTTATTCCATAAAGTTAGAGGATATAATAAAGCCTTTCAAAAATTAGTAGATACAATAGGTGAATTAAAATATAAATTTGAAAGAATTGTTATTGCTCATTGTAACTGTTTAGATAGAGCGCTTGAATTGAAAAAAGCAGTTGAAAATAATTATCAATTTAAAGAAATTGTAGTTGTAGAAATGGGTGGATTAAGTTCATCTTATTCTGATCAAGGCGGACTTGTAATCGCATTCTAATCATATTAATAATAAAAAAATCCGATTTTTCAATCGGATTTTTTAATGATATAAAGATAATTTTTATGTATCAGTTATGAAAAACAAGAAGAAATGAGTATGAGATTTTGATTTAACTCTTTATGTTTATAAATTAAATGGTTTACTATCTTCATCATCCTTAAATATTGTCTTAGGTGGAATATAATTTTGATAGTAAGTTTTGTCATAATCAGTTTGTTCTGTTTCTCTTTTTTTATTTATTGCATCAATTCTATCGTTATCAGTTTTTATTGCAAGAGCAATAAAACTAATATCTACTAAGGCTTCAAAGGAAGTAATTGCTATAACTACAACTTGTGCAATTAAGTAAGTTACAATCACATTTTTTGTAATTATATTGCTGAATCTTGCTAGTATAATCTTTGGTAGTAAATCATCAACAGAAGAATTTACAATTAAGGTAATTAAGTAAAAGATTACAACAATGAGGATTGATTGCCAAAATTTACCACTTAATAATCGTTTCAGTTCTGAAAATAATTCACTAAAAGAACGTGTAATAAAAGCATAATAAGGGATAAAGCGGAAATAACCTATAAAATAAAATATCACAACAAATAATCCGATCATTCCGATTAATCCTATAATAGGAATCATAGTTAAGAGTAGAAATGGAATCATAATACCTAACATGCATATTACGAGAAATATTGATCCACCTATGTAATACCAAATGTTTTTTAGTGTATAGATAATGCTACAATCTTGATCAAGAATAGTGCCTTTAACTAATGTTATTAAATGAGCAGTTAAGACAACTGCAATTACAATTTGAACTAGTATTAATAAAAATAATCTACCGTTTAACAAGTCACCAAGAAATGGAAGATATGAAATATAAGTAGAATCTTGGAGCACTATTTCTTCAATAACCTTATTTAAGTTATTAAAAAATGCAGAATAAGTAACAACAGTTGAACCAGCCATTATTATTAACATAATTAAGATTTGAAAAAACTTTACTTTAATCACATGAAATGCTAAAGAAAATGCATCAGTAAATGAAAAATCCAATATAAAACCCCCTATATTAAATAATATTTAGATTATATCATAAATATTATCGTTTTATAGTTCTTTTTTAATATTTTTACCATTTAATGGTAGTCTACTAATAAAGATTATAACGATTGATACAATAACCGCAAAAATCGCGAAAATTAGCCAAGGAATTAGATTATTTACTATACCATATGTGTTAATTATTTTTCCACAGATAAAGTTTCCGATTGCACTCCCTAAACCAAAAATTAAATTAGAGATACTAAAATAAGCACCAATGATTTCTTCACTTGCTAATTCGCCTGTTAAACTATCCATTGTAGGTGTTACTAACATTTCACCAATGGTAAAGATGGTTGCACTAAGTGTAAGGATAAAAAATGAATGAGAAAAACCAATGAAAAAAATGCCTAATCCCATGATTAACACACCGATATAAATAGATTTAAATAAATTAACTTTTTTTAAAAAACGATTCGCAATATAGGTTTGGGCAATTACGAAAATAATACTTGTAATAGTCCAAATTAACCCTACTACTTTTCCATTATTTAAGACGGCTGAAGCACGAAGTGGTAAAAGTAATGTTAGTTGGGCATATATTATCCAAACTAATATTGCTAGTCCACTAAAGATTAAAAATTGTTTATTTTTAAAGATTGATTTATAACTATTCATATTGATCTTGGGACATATTTTATCACGACATTTGTTAGAAATAAAGATCGCTGTTATAATAGCAAGAACGATAAATACAATAGCTGCAGAAAAGAAAATAAAATTAGATATTCGCTTTGCTAGTAAAACCGTAATAATACCAGCTAATGCAACACCAGCATGAGCAGATATTCCTCTTAATGAAAATGCTGTGGTTCTCGTGTCGGTTGAATCTGCAGCGATTGAAGCGATTGAAGCTTTAATGGTCGGTCCGTAAACTCCACCACCGATTCCACTAATTATGGAAAACAATATAAATGCGCTATAGGTATCACTAATACCATATCCAAACATCGCAAAGGCTTGAATTATAGCTCCAATTACTAATGTTATTTTAATACCAATTTTATCAGATAATAACCCACCCATTAAACTACCAACTTGAACTGATAATGAACCTACACCAATAATCACACCAATTTGGGAAGCATTTAAATCTTTATCTACATTAAGGATAACTGGTAATACTGGAGTAACAAGGAATGATCCGATATGTAATATAAAAACCGCAATTAATAAAACTGTAAGATCTTTTTTTAATTTGATTTTAGGTAATCCAAATTTCATTATAAAACTCCTATATCAATATATCTCTATTTTTCGAATTTTTGTCGCAATTATTACATAAACTATGGCGATATTACTCTCAATATTAGGTAAATTGATATATAATTAAAGAAGGAGGTTAATAAATGTCACAATTATTCAAAGAATTTAATTTAAAAAAATTAATAATAAGAAATAGGATAGTAATGCCACCCATGTGTATGTGGAGTGCCGATGAATTTGGAAATGCTAATGACTATCATTTTGTTCATTATGTTTCTCGAGCTATGGGTGGAGTTGGGCTTATCATTTTTGAAGCAACTGCAATAGAATCTCGAGGAAGAATTAGTAGTCACGATATTGGACTTTACCGAGACGAGCATATCGAGGGTTTAAAAAGAATTACGAATGAAGTTAAAAAATATGGGGCAAAAGTTGGCGTTCAATTAGCTCATGCTGGTCGTAAGTGTGAAGCTAATAATGAAGAAAACATAGCACCGAGTGTAATTGAAGATTCTCGTTTTCGTATACCAGTCGCAATGACAAAATTAGATATTCAAGATGTCATCTTTGCTTTTCGTAATGCAGCTCTAAGAGCATATGAAGCAGACTTTGATGTCATAGAAATTCACGCGGCACATGGATATTTAATTAATCAGTTTTTATCACCATTAACAAACAAAAGAAACGATGAATACGGTGGAAGTTTAGAAAATCGAGTAAGACTATTACTAGAAGTTATTGATGCGATTAAAGAAGTATGGCCAAGTGAACAACCGATTATCGTTAGATTGTCTGCTGATGAATATCATCCAGATGGAAATCATATAAATGAAACAGTTGAAGTTGCTAAAATGTTAAAGAATAAAGGCGTTGACCTAATCAATGTGAGTTCAGGTGGAGTGGTTAAATACCCACTTCAAACTTATCCAGGATATCAAGTTGAGTTTTCAAATGTGATTAAACATCAAGCAAATATTCCGACCATTGCAGGTGGATTGATAACAGATGCTAAAATGGCTGATGATATAATCGATAAAGAAAAGGCGGATTTAGTTTTTATCGGAACAGAACTTTTACGTGATCCATATTGGCCACTACATGCATCTATCGAATTGAATGCTGAATTTGAATGGCCTGTATTCAATTTTGCGAAGCCAAAATTAAAAAGTAAATAAAAAAAAGAGGGATGAATATGCGAATTATAAGAGTTAAAGGGACGGGGACTGTATCTGAAACGCCCAATTTAATTGTCATTCATTTTACAGTTAAAGGCGAAGATTTTAATTATGATGAAGCAATGAGAAAATTAAATGAGAGAACCGCAATTCTAAGAAATGATATTATTAAAGCGGGATTTAGCGGTGATGATTTAAAAACTACTAATTTTAGTGTAGATACTAAGTATAGTTATCACAACAATCAAAATATCTTTCAAGGTTATGTCGCGAAACATGATTTGAAGCTAGAGTTTGATTTCAATCGTATCGTTTTAAACAATCTATTATCAATATTGTCAAAAAGTAATTCAAAAGCTGAATATAGTATTAATTTTGAAGTCAAGGATAAAGAACAATTTAAAAAACAATTATTAGCGAACTCTGTTAAAGATGCGATGGAAAAAGCTGAAGTAATTGCCCAAACCGCAAACGTTAAACTAGGTAACATTTTAAATATTATTTATGATTTTTCAAATGTGATCTACCGTTCTAATGTTATGTTAGAAAATATGATTACATCTACAAAAGATGTTGATATTGTACCTGAGGATGTTGAAGCGACTGATTATGTAACAATGGAATGGCAAATTGAATAGTAATAGAACAAAAAATCAGAATATTTTAAAAATATTCTGATTTTTTAATAATTAAATTTTAACTATGTTATAGATTAATCCAATATCTTTGAACAATTTCATCGTTATCTACAACTTCATTTTCTAAAACTCCACCATTTTTAACAATGGTTTTTCTAGAACCTATATTACTTTTATCACATGTAATAAGTGCTTTATTGATGCCTAATTCTCTTGCGATTGGTAATGCCATTTTTAACATTTGTGTAGCATAACCTTTTTTTCGTTCAGTTGGTCTTATACCATATCCAATATGTCCACCGAAATTAAAAAGATAATCGTTCAGATAATGTCTAATGTTAATAGCACCAATTATTTTATTATTTTGAACTAAAAAATAAGTATGAGCAGGTACAAAGTGTTTTGGGCAAGTAGCTTGCACTTCAATTTTTGACGTTTGTTCTAACCATTCTTTATAGCTCATGTCTAATAAACTAGCAGAATATGGAGTGATTTGTTCATTGTGTTCGTCCCAGTCTTTTATAAAATCATAATACGCTTCTTCTAATGCTAAATTTGCTTTTTGTAAAATAACTTCCATATTAATACCTCTTTACTTCCAAATTAAGTTAGCGAATTCAGGATAATCAATAAATGGATTACGATTATATTGATAGTCTTCATAGATGACATCATTTCTTCTTCTTTCAAAATCATCAACAGGATCAAATTCATGCCATTCTAAAAGGACAGATAGTTTTCCGTGATAGGGTGCAGAGCCATTATTGACAAGGTTATTTAATTCTAAATTTACTTCGCCATTATCACCTTCGTAACGTACAGCCATATAGAATAACATTCTTGCAACGTCACCTTTAACACTATTAGCTGGCTCCCATGAGTCAAAATCATAAAAACATTGTGTACATTCATTATGGATATAAGTACTTTCATCAAAATCTAAATTTCCACGATCATTGTTAACTGAAACATCACTAGGTCTTAAATGATGAAGATCTGTACCCGGACCCATTGATGTACCGAAATCACCATGTGATTTAGCCCAAACGTGTTCTCTATTCCAATAATCTTGATTATTGGAGCTTCCAACAAAAGTATTTTTAGCTTGTGTTCGTTGAGTATAAAGTAAAATAATGTTATTAGAATTATTTGGATCCTCATCTGTTACCTTTAGTGCTTCAATCACTGCACTATACGATATTTCTATATGATCATCAATAATGTTATGTAGTGCTGTTTTTAAGGATTCACCTGATTTACCCAAGGCATTACTATAATATATTTCAAGTTGAGTTGGCGTAGTAGAAACAGTTGTTGTATGAGCTGTTGTGGTACTTGTTGTAGTTGCTTCTGTAGTTACTGTTGTACTTGAAGAAGTCTTTGAAGGGCTATTAGTAGTTGTTTTATCTATTATTTTATCAGTTGTACAACCAAATAAGATTAGAAATGCAAATAAAATGAAAATTGAACTCATTTTGCACATAGTTATCCTCCAATATATTATACATACATAATATCATATAAATGATTAAAAATTAATAAGTCAATTTATGAAAAACGTTCTAAAAATGGAAATTTTTATATATGTTTAAATGAATGATTATAAAAATTATAAATAATAGGAGGAAAAAATGGAATTAAAAGAAAAATTACAGTCCTTAGCCAGTAGAGCAGAGATTCTCTATGAACAAATTAAAACAGAAGAAGCAACAAAACAATCACTGATTTTACCATTCTTTCAAATTTTAGAGTATGATGTCTTTAATCCACTTGAATTTTGTCCGGAGTTTGTGGCAGATGTAGGAATTAAAAAAGGTGAAAAGGTTGATTACTGCATTTTAATTAATGATGTTCCAACAATATTAATTGAAGCAAAAGCTTGTTTTGATAAATTGGAAAAGCATGATTCACAATTATTTAGATATTTTTCAACCACAAAAGCGAGATTTGCGATTTTAACAAACGGAGTATTGTATCGAATTTATACTGATTTAGATGAACCTAACATTATGGATAAAGCTCCATTTCTCGAAATCGATTTATTTAATTTAAAAGACTCATCTATTGAATATTTGAAACAATTTCAAAAAAGCAATTTAGATTTAAATAATATTTATAATTCTGCAAGTGAATTAAAGTATATGAATTTAATTAAAATGGTGTTGAAGAATGATTTAGAAAGTCCTAGTGATGACTTTATATCTTATATTGTTGGAAATTTCTTTGATGGTCGAAAAACATCATCGATTATAGAAAAATTTAGACCATTAATCAAAAAAACATATATTCAATTTATTACCGAACTCATGAGTGAAAAATTTGAAGCAACTTTAAAGGGAGCAAAAGAAGCACTAATTGTAAAAGATGCATCAAATGACGATAAAGACAATAAAATAGAACCAAGTATCGAGATATCAAAAATTGTTACAACTTTTGAAGAATTAGAAGCATTTGCGATAATAAAATCAATCTTAAGAAGTGATGTAAAATTAGATAGGGTAACTTCAAAAGATACTGAATCCTATTTTGGCGTGTTACTTGATAATAATGTTAGAAAATGGATATGTAGATTGGATTTAGGATTAACTAAATCGCTTATTTTACCTTCTGAGATAAAAAATAAATATAACAAATTTTTACTCGAGTCTCTTGATGATCTATATAAATATAATAAAGAGATATTAGAATCTTTAAGAATTTTATTATAAATTAATAAGCATCTGATTAATTTTTAATCAGATGTTTATTAATTCAATATATAGATAATTTTAATTTTAATTATATTTTAAATGTATACAAGTTGTGATATGATATTTAAAGGTGATTATCATGTATATTTTCAACTATTTATTGATCAATGTTTTAGGAATAATTTCATATGTTTCTTTATCCGGGAATATTTTTAGAGAAAGACCAGTTAATCATAAAACTAACTTAACTAATAAAATTTTATTTGGATGTGGCGGTTCAATTACTTCAATTGTAATCATGCATTTTAGTTTTATGCTACCTAATACTTTTACATTTATTGACTTAAGATTCTTAATCTTAATTTATGTTTTTTATAATGCAGGA
>JARDZP010000054.1 GCA_029240795.1 Haloplasmataceae bacterium
TTTATTGCTTTCATATTAGGATTAATAATGAGTCATGTGATATTTAATGGTGGTCTAAGGTATATGGGTTCTACTTTAAAATATCGTAATTCTACAGACCATTTAATTATGAGTATCGGTTTTGTTTTAGGAATATTATCCATTATCATTTTTTATAATTATCTGAAAATCACAAAAACATCACTGATAGAATTAAGTATTGCATCAAAAGTGGTTAAAGCGAACCCACCTATTTTAAGTGCCATTTCGTTAATTGTTTGCTTAATCAGTTATTTGTTTAATAATTATTTCTTTTCTGATTGGAATAGTAGAGAGTTTGTTTCACTGATCAATATTATTACTTCACTTGTATTTATGTTTTCAGTTTCACGAGTCTTACTTGTGTTAATTAAATTAATGGTGGAACGAAAGAAGAAAACATTATTTTCAATCTTTTCTGTAAAAAATTTTAATGATCATAAAATTATGAATCCGATGATCAATATTTTGCTTACTTCTTTTATCCTAATTATACTATTAGTAGGAACAAATGATTACATGAGTTACCGTACGAATGAATTAAAAGAGATCGTAAATATCGATTTTGGAATTACGAATATTGTCAATAATATTGATTCGACATATGCTTCTTTAAAAGATGATGAAAAAGTATCTCATGTTGATTTAGGTTATTATTATACTAACGTTAAAGTAGATGAATTAGATACTTATTTCTGGTTTAGTATTTCACTAGATGCCAATCAAATTCAACAGTATTTAAACATAGATATTGAAACATCGTTATTAGAAAAATTAAAAAATGAAAGTATACCCTATGTCATTTTACCGATTAAATTTCATTATTTGAATAAGTTAGAGGTGGGTGATACTGTTCACATAAATATAAATAAACAATATGAAAATCAGCCTTTTGTAGTAGGTGGATTTATTGACATGGGAATAAATGAGATTATGATTACTAATATCAATTATTTAGATCAATATCAAGATCTTAATCCTAACACTATTTTAATTAATACCCATGACTTCAATAATATTAAAAAGCAAGATTTGATTGAAAGATATGATCAAGAAATGTATTACATTATTGATTATCAAGAAATGATTGATAACCAAATTGAAAAATTTACTAAACTAACTCAATATATTTCATATATTATATTAGTATTGGTATTAAGTTTTATGTTGACTATTTTTAATAATTTAGCTTTAGAGTTTACGAAAATGGAACCTACTTTTTCTCGATTAAGGGTATTAGGTTGTTCTATTAAAAAACTAATTATAACTATTTTATTAGAAAAACTGGTTATATTGTTTGCGATAATCGTATCAGTATTATCGGTATTAAGGGTTATAATGAATAATTTATCTCATTTTCTTATATATTATGGTACATATGAAAAAATTCGTTTTACATTTTATTCAGTCATAATGGCCATAATGATAGGCGCATTCATGTATCTTGTTAGTGTTGCCTTTTATTTGTCTAAAATAAGAAAAATAAAAATTGCTGAAGTACTTAAAAATTTTTAAAGATAAATTAAAAAACGATAGATATATATTGCATAATTATTTTTGAAATGATAATATAAATATATATAAGCAATATTAAAAAAAGGTGAATCTTTAGAAAACAATTTTTCTAAATTCATATAAATTTGAATGAAAGAAGGGGTAATTATGTTCTTTATTAAAAAGGGGCATATAATGGCTGTTTTATTACTAATAATTCTTGTATTAACAGGATGTGATTTAGCAAAAACAACTGATGCTAATTCAACAAATAATACGAATACGGGAGTAACATCTGTAAATTACGTGGATGATCGAGCAGAAATATTTATTAGAACATTAAAAGTATTTGATAGTAGTTATGTTCCAAATATGGAGCAAAGTGACTTTGATCGAGACTATCTGTATGAGGGATATACATATAGTGTAAAATTTGCTACTGCATATGCGGATATTATGTTACAGGCTAATGTAACTAAAGAAAACGCGATTGGACTAATCGAAGCGATTGCTTCATTACCAAATGACATGAATGATGTGCAAGATTTCAGCTCTTTGAAGACTTTGATTGATCAATTTGGTGAATTTGGAATTAATCCATCAATTACAGCTAATATAATAGTAAGTCTTGCCGATGTTTACATAGAAATACTACTTGAACAAGAAGGTATACCGATCGAAGTTTCAGAACGTCTAATAAACTTCAAAACAATGCTTAATACTGAAAGGGAAACTTTTATTTCAAGTATTGAAATTGTTGCTAGTTATGTATCAAATGTTTATGGTCAAATTGATGGTTCTTTAGTTAATAAACTTAACGAACTAACATCAGGTGGCATGATGACTGAAGAAGAAATCTTAATTATTAAAGATGAGATTGTCGGTGTATTTTCAGAAACATTACCAACTGTTGAAGACTATAAAAATGTATATTTATTAAATACATTAATCTTAAAAGCAATGTATGTAGATCATACCATTGTAATTGATGATGCAATAATTAATGCTTATGCAGTTACATCTCATAATTCGGCTAAGTTATTTATTGAATTACTTAAGGATCTTGATATCGCAATGTATGAAGAATTAAATAGTTTAACAAATGATATTTATATACCTGGTGAATATTATTTCGACGAAATTTTAGGAGAATATGTTTATTCGGAAGATCAATATGATATAAGAAAAATTGTAGATTTAGTATTGTATTTTGATACTTATTTCAATAATTTTAGATTGGAACACCATACAGAATTTGATGCAATTAGTAGTGTTTCAACTGAAGAATTAAAAACGATGATGTATGAAGTTTATAAAGAAATTTTAATTGCATCAGTTCTTGAATTTGCTCCAGATGATCAA
This sequence comes from Haloplasmataceae bacterium, assembly GCA_029240795.1. Taxonomy (GTDB): domain Bacteria; phylum Bacillota_I; class Bacilli_A; order Haloplasmatales; family Haloplasmataceae; genus JARDZP01. Next base: position 2,875 of record JARDZP010000054.1, read on the forward strand.
CAAAAAGATTTAATGATTGATACAATTGAAGAGTTATTTAGTAATATTGATTTATATGAAGAAGCTAATGAAATATATACAAAACTAGGTTTAGATATATATGATCGATTTATTAATACTGAAGGACAAATCTTGATTGATTTAACTGATCTTGTTGAACGAATCGATGACGGTGAAGACGAATATACTTTAGGAGCAGAATTCCAAAGTTTATTAGTTCAATACATAGATTATAATGATATTTTGTTAGGTAGTCTTACAAAAGATGAATTAACAATATTAATACGTTATCAATTAATAACATCTAGATTAACATTAATGAATGTTGAATATGCAGGTTCACCTAATTTAGACAGCTTATATGATACACTTCCAACTATATTAGCTGATATTATTTATCCATTCATTCAGTTTGAAATGACATTACTTGATAAACTTGTACAAAATCAATTTCCTATTGAAATGTTAATTCATGGAGAAAATATCACATTAGAAGAAAGTGCAGATGAACAATTAATTAAATCATTAAATGAAGTGTTAACAGTTGAAGTGAAAGCTCTATTAAAAGCTAGTGTAAAAAGTTTATATGATGATGTATTAGCTAATCCAACAGTAATAGAAGAATTTGATATCGATACAATAGAACTTGCAGATTCTAGAACAACAGCTTTAACGAATATTGATAGAATATATAATTACATTAGCATATTATCAACTTATGACTTTGATAATTTAACTCTAGAACAAGAACAAGAATATAATGATTTCTTAGATCTACTTAATTCAGAAGTACAAAGTGAAGAACAAATTAATTAATACAGTCAAAGGGTTCTTAATTTAATGATTAAGTAACCTTTTTTATTTAATTTGGAGTATAATATATAATATTGTGTTTAACTTAAACACAAACATATCGTTTTAATAGGAGTAAAAAATGAAAAAACAATTATATGTACTTATCGCAGTTATAACTATAACAACGATCATAAATAATATGGCACATCCTGTTACGCCTGAATTAGTTATTTCATTAGGATATAGCTCTTTTCTATTTGGTGTTTTATTTGCGACTATGTCGCTAGCCAACTTCCTAATGTCGCCTTTTTGGGGTATTTTATCTGATAAATACGGACGTAAACCATTTATGATTATAAGTCCGATTGGATACGGTTTAGCACAAATAGGTTTTGGTTACAGTACTAATCCAATAATAATCGTATTGTTTCGCTTGCTTGCTGGTTCTTTTTCTTGTGCGATTTTTGTCTGTGGAATGGCCACTTTAATTGATTTAACCGATTTAAAGAATCGTAGTAAGATGATGAGCATTTATACTGCTACTACTGGTTTTGGAGCTAATATCGGATATCTTTTAGGAGGTTTCATTGGAAATAATGATTATCATTATGCTTTTATCACTCAATCTACTTTAAGTATTTTTTCAGCAATCGCTATATTTCTGTTTATTAAAGAAACTAAAAAGCGTAAGGCTGTTATAATGAAAAGTAATATCAAGATTGATTTATTAAAATATAAAAGTACCATTTTACCATTTATGTTAATAATCACTATTTTAACAAGTTTAATATCAATTGGCTTTAATAATGGCTTTAACTTTTTTATGAAAGATCATATGGATTTTTCACCATATATGATTGGTATCGTTATGTCTATAACAGGTATTATTGGATTAATGACTAACATTGTTTTGTATCCTATTTTTAAAAGAATATTTAATGATTTTAATTTATTAGTCCTTAGTATTTTAATGATTGGGTTAACCTTAGCACTTGTTACATATATTAATAATGCTAATATGCGAATATTATTTTTGGTGCCATTCTTTGCCTTTCTAGCTTTATATAAACCGCTACTTCAATCTATCATTTCACGACTTGGTAATAATAATGGTGAAATTATGGGACTTAATAATGCTTCTAATGCGTTTGGAAATGTGATTGGTTCTTTTTATGTTGGATGGGCATATTCTATAAATATTAATATAACCTTTTATTCATTGTCTATAGTAAGTTTCTTTGTCCTTATTTTACTATTATCGCAACGTAATAAATTTAAAAATATGTATTAATGAGGTGATCATATGAAAAAAGCATTAAGAGAACAGTATTTAAATATCCGTAATCAGTTAGATTCTAAAGAAATAAGATTAAACTCTAATTTAATCATAGAGAATGTTAAAAAGCAATTTGATTTAAATCAATATAATTGTTTTGCTTTTTATATGCCACTTGGTAAAGAAGTCAACATAAAACCATTAATAGAAGAATTATTAAATAAAAATAAAAAAATTGTTTTACCTAAAGTATTGGATAAAACAACAATGGAGTTTTTTCCTATAACTGACTTATCTGATGTTCATTTAAGTAAATTTAAAATATTAGAACCCAATAACAATCAAAAAATGCCTAAGAATGACATTGATTTAATGTTCATTCCAGGCATTGCGTTTAATCATGCTAAATATCGCTTAGGTTTTGGTGCTGGTTTCTATGACCGATATTTAAGTGATTATAAAAATATTAAAGTAGGAATATGTTATGAGTTTCAAGTTATCAAGGATAACTTTGCCGATGATTTTGATATCCCAATGAATCTTATTATAACGGAAAATCATGTACATCAGTACCATGATGAGGATTTGAATTAATATCAGTTGATTTTAATGATATTTTAGATAATGCAATACCGGCTTTTGCGTCTCCTTCGGGAGTGGTAGATATATCGGCCATTGCTAAAAAGCCTGTTACTTTATCATTCTTATCAATTACAACTAAACGACGCACTTGTTGATTACCCATAATATGAGTCGCTGTGCCTAATGTGTCATCTTCACTTACTGTAAGGACAGTTGTTGTCATTATTTCATCTAGCTTAGTATGTTCATCTTTATTTTGAGCGATACCACGAATGATGATATCTCGGTCTGTGATGATTCCTACAGGGTAATTTTCGTCATCAACAACTGGAATACTACCTATATTGTGTTCTAGCATCATGACAGATGCATCCTTAATTGTATCGTATGGTTTTAAAGTTAAAACGGGCTTAGTCATATATAATTTTACTTTTAATTCGTCCATTCTATTACCTCCTTAGATATATGTTTTGTAACTTAAGTTTTTTATATACATTTGATATAAAAAATGGTAGTTACTGCATATACTTATTAAGAAGGAGGGATATATATGTTTAGAGTTGATCGAATATATGTTAATAACAAGACATTCTTTACTTACAATATTAAATTACCTAAAACTACTTTATTAATAATCGCAAATGATATTGGCTATTTTAGCTGTCGTGCTATAGATATAGATGTGTTTGATGCAAAACCACATTTAAAAGAAAGAAAAGTTGTATGTGGATGTGCTGAAGGTGTAAAAACAATTGAAGAATTGTTAAATGCACCACTCGTAAAAGTTAGTGCAGCCGCAAAAGAATTAGGAATCACAGAGGGTATGCTTGTTATTGAAGCATTAAATAAGTTGGAATAATATGGTTAAGCGTAAAAGAAGAAGAGTTCATCGTTTTAAAATAAAAAAAAGTATATTACTTCTAACTGTAGTACTACTTTTAGCTTTTATTATTACAAGGGCATATTTTCAACCACCTGTAATGATTTACGTCAAACAAAAGTCTTTTTCAGTTGCATCAAAGGTAATTAATAATGCGATTATGGAGCAAGTTGTTCCAAATATTGACACTAGTAAACTTGTTACTATGGAAGAAAATAAAGATGGTACAGTTACTACTGTCACTGTTAATACTTACCAAACCAATCTCTTATTATCAAAAATGTCTCAAGAAATTCATAAATCTATTAATGAAATAGAGAGAGACCCTAATAATGAACTTAATTCAGTAACGATACCTTTTTCAGCAATGTTATCGAATCCGATTGTTAATTTTGGACCTAATATTAAGGTTAATTTAACAGTTGTTGGTAGTGTACAAACAGATATCGTTTCTACTGTAAAAGCTTATGGGATTAACAATAGCTTATTTGAGGTTGTTATACAATCTAAAGTAAAATATCAAATTGCGATTCCGTTTCAAGCTGATGAGATTGAAGTAGTGACTAGAACTCCAATATTAATTAAAGTGATTCATGGTAAGGTACCACATTTCTATTACACAGCGCCAAATGATCAAATCAATATACCTGATGTTCCAGGATAAAATAGACATAGTATTTGTATATTTAGTAATGTATGTTATAATAATTTTGAGGTGTTACAATGTTTATTGTAGATAAAAAAACATTTGAATTAGTAAAACAACATCGAGATTGTTTTGTAGAAGATTTATTTAAACAAAAATATACCGAAGCACTTGATAAATATGATGTAATCGTAGGAGATTTCTCTTCTAACATTTTACGTTTAAAAGGCTTTACTTCAAAAAATCAAGAATCTACAAATTATGTTAATACAATACCAGATTATTTAAACGAATCATGTAATTATAATTGTCCTTATTTCATTGTTAAGAAAGTCAAAAGTGTATAAAGGTTATTTAATCGATTTAGATGGTGTTGCCTATATGGGCAAAAACGTTATTCCAACATGTCTTCTATTTATTAATCGAATTCGTAAACTAAATGTTAAATTTTGTTTTGTGACAAACAATTCAAGTAGAACAAATGAAGAAGTTTGTAAACATTTAAATGAGTTAGGTTATAATGTAACGGTTGATAATATTATTACTTCAAGTGAAGTGACAGCTAATTATATTAAAGATCAAAAGCCTAAAGCTAAAGTTTTTATAATCGGAATGAATGGGTTAAAAACTACCTTACAAAATAGTGATCTGCAAATGGTTGAAGAAAATGCTGATTATGTAGTAGTAGGTTTAGATAAGAATTTAACTTATCAAAAGTTGGCTCAAGCAACATTTGAAATTAATAAAGGTGCAACCTTTATTTCAACAAACAGTGATTTAAGATTATCAACTGAAAATGGTATTGCACCTGGCAATGGAGCTATTACTAAGGTAATTGAACTAGCTACAGGAATAGAACCCATATACATGGGAAAACCCCAAATAGAAATGTTGGAATTTGGGTTAAATAAACTCAATTTAAATAAAAAAGAAGTTGCAATGATTGGTGATAATTATTTTACAGATATTTTAGGAGCATATAATTTTGGTATTGACAGCATATTTGTAGAAACTGGTGTAATGAAAATAAGTGATTTAAATAATTTCAAGATAAAACCAACACACATTGTGAAGGATTTATCTGAATTAAAATAGCCCAAAAGGGCTATTTTTTTTTAATGGGTCATATTGATCCATCGTGATTGATAGTATAAAAAACATAATTAATTAAAATTAATTTTGGAAACTAATCAGTTGTGGGACTCAATTAATTGATATCATATAGTTAGTAGTATCAATTCTTATTAAAAATTAAAATAGAGTGCTCTTAAATGAATTTTATATGAAAAATAATTTAAATAATCAAATTAGAACATAAAAAAATACAAATTTAGCTCGTAAATTAATAAATAATGTCATTTACAAACGGTGTTGCTGTGGCAGTTTCATTTTGATAATCAATAGTGTATTTAGTATCCTTACTAAATACAGCCGCTTTTGTTAAAGTAATTTCTAAAATACATGATCCAGGATCATCCTCATAAACATGACGTTCATAAAATGCGACAAATACTTTTTTTAGTTCATCCCGGAGTTCTCTGTTTGATTCAGCTTTAGGATTGCCAAGGTTTTTACCAATACCCTGTGCACTCATTAAATCTTTACAAATTGCGATTTTTGAATTTTTGCTAATATCTATCATTTTCTGTGAACAACTATGTGTCACGACATAAACAAAGCCATCTTTATAATATCCGTCTACATTTCGAACATTTACTCCATTTTCTGTACAAGTAGCTAAGGATATAATCACATCATGACCTAATTGTTCTTTCATTAACTCGGTTGCAGATTTATAAATATCCATACTATATATCTCCCTCATATCTTTTTAAATTCATGTTTACGTATTTATGATTAGTATATCAAAATCATTCAAATTTTACAAATAATATTATATAGTTGAGATTTAGCTGAACTGAAGATTTATTTTTACATAGTTGAATAAATACAAAAATGACTTAAGTTAATTCTTAGGTCATTTTTTAAAGACTATTTTTTAAATGATGATTTAACTGTTCTTCTAGTTTTTCTATTTTATTTTTTAGATCATTTAATTCTTTCGCTTTTTGTTCCTTTTCCAGTTCTTCTTTTGCTTTCTCTTCTTCTTCTTTTTTTCTTTCAATTACTTGATTTTGTAGATCTTTTGCTGATTGAATTAATAATTGTTGAGCAGATATTAGAAAAATATTATCTGATACAGCAACAAAAAAAGACGCTACAACAGCTTGCTCTTCAATTGTTAATTGAGATGAAATAATAATCGCTAAAATGGATGTTAATATCGATAATTCAGAAGGAGAAAAAATTAAAAGCCATGAACATAAGTTTCTAAAATCAATTTGTTCTTCATCAAGACTCTTATTAAAAAAATCGTTAAAATTAAATTGTGCCTTTTCTGATGAATTCATAATGAATACTCCTTAATATGTCCTATATTTATATTATTAATTATGAAGATTTACGTATAGGTTATCATCATTTATCTTATTAATAATCACAAATACTATTTATAACTTTCGATAGTTTAATCAAAAAAAACGAAAATATTAAGTCAGATTTAGTAAAAATATTACATATATGTAATAAAAATATTGTAATTTTTTCCATTTTCGCATAAAATAAAACTATATACTAAATTAAACTGGAAAAGTAAAGTACGTAGTGAATTTTTCCTCACTACGTTTTTTTATTAATCTAAAAAGTAGGGATTGAATTTATTATGAAAAAAGCTAGAGTTATATATAATCCAACCGCGGGGAGAGAATTAATTAAAAAAAATTTACCTTATGTACTTGAAAGACTAGAACAAGCAGGGTATGAAGCAAGCACGCATTCAACTACTGGGCCAAATGATGCAAAATTAGCAGCAAGAATCGCCTGTGAAAGAAAATATGATCTCATTGTTGCTGCAGGTGGTGACGGTACATTGTTTGAAGTTATTAATGGAATGGCTGAACAAGAATACCGGCCAACACTTGGAATCATTCCAACAGGTACTACAAATGATTTAGCAAGAGCGTTAGGGATACCACGTGAAATTGAAGCTGCCTGCAATATTATTTGCACAGAACATTTGCGCTCAATTGACATCGGAAAAGCTGGAGACAAATATTTTGTGAATATAGCCGCTGGTGGAACTTTAACTGAATTAACTTATGAAGTAACCAGTAGACTTAAAACTATTTTTGGTCAATTTGCCTACTACTTTAAGGGTATTGAAAAACTACCAAAAATAGCTCATACTAAAGTAAAAATTAAATATGACGATAAAGTGTTTGAAGATGAGATTATGTTATTTTTTGTCTGTAATTCAAACTCAGTAGGTGGATTTGAACATTTGTCTCCGGAATCAAAATTAGATGATGGATATTTTGATTTAATTATTGCGAAAAAAATGAATTTTTTTGAACTCATTTTTTTAGGTGGAAAAGCCTTATTTGGTAAACATTTAGGTCACGTTAAAGTAAAATATTATCAAGCAAAACATATTGTGATTGAAGCCAAAAATGAAATGAAATTAAACTTAGATGGTGAGTTTGGAGGAATGCTTCCAACTGAATTTTCGAATTTACATAAGCATATTAATGTTTTTGCATTAGATAAAAAAAGCGATTTATTAAAAAAATAAAAAATAAAAAATAATTCCTGGTTTACTGTTTATACAACATTTTTTATATCATTTTGATTATGGATTAGATTCTTTTGTTTAAAAAAGCACCAATCAAAAACGGTGCAATAAGGTATAAAATTAACCCAATGATAGTGTTAATTCCAGACGTTACATTAATTTTTAATTTTTTCATAGACATTCACACCATGTTTTAATATGGTGTGAATATCTATGAATTTGGAGAATTCTTAGAAAGAATTACTTGTTAAGTCTACATAGTAAATAAATAAAATTATAATGTATGATAGGTTTTTAAATAGTAGAAACTTATAATATAGGAAAAAATAATTGGAGGATAAAATGAAACTGTTAATTGAAGTTTATGGTGTAACAGACCTAGAATTTGAAGATGAATTTAAAAACATACTACCAATTGAAGAACTATGTAATAAGTTAGATAAAAAATTATCTAGTAGTTATATAAAAAATAAAGTTGAACTAAATTTTATTAATGTCTTAAAAGATCCATACGATGAAGCAAAAGTAAAAGACATATTAAGTCAAGGCTATCATTTACCATGGACATTATTTAATGGAGAAATAATGTTTTATAATGGTTTTTCTATTTCAATGATTTATAAAGAAGCTTTAAGAGAAATGAGTTATAAAGTAGTAAATAGGAATATTAAGAAGTAATGAATATTAAATAAATAAAAACGAAAAATAAACCTAGATATTTAAATATTTAGGAGGAAAAAATGAAAGTTTATGATTATAATGATCAATACAAAATTTATTTTTCAGCAAAAGATCGAATTGTAAAAAAAACACATGATCATGTCTATGAAGTATATCACATAACGATTGGTGATGATAACTTAAATATGTTATCCATTAGTACAGTTGATTTTAATGGTTTGGCTACAGATGAAATTAAAGAATCATTAGAAGAAATCGGATTAGTCTATAAAAGTGAAGAAGCTAAAATTGTACAAAAACTTAATGAATCAGAAATTGTAACTAAAGATAAAAAAGTTATTGATTATGTATTAGCTGATAGATTAAGTATAAGTGGTCATAATTATGATACAATCAAGTTTGAATTTGAAAATACGAATCAATTAAATGAGTTATTACTAGAACATGATATTCCTATTAGATATGAAAAGGATACAATTGCATATTTATAAAAAATAAAAGTGAAACAGATTTATCTATTTCACTTTTATTTTTTTAAACTTTTTCAAATATTTCTTTAATATATTCATAATTATTATTAAATCCTAAAGCTAACATTAATTTAATTCGTGCTTTTTGACCACTTAAATTTCTGCCAAAAATAACACCTAAATCACGTAGTTTTTTACTTCCTCCATCGTATCCATAACTATCAGAGACGCGTCCATTGGGGCACCTTGAAACGAGGACGATCTTAATTCCTAAATCCATTGCTCTTTTAATACTATCGACCATCATCGGTGGTACATTACCACGACCTAAAGCTTCAATAACGATACCGACAGCCTCCTTTTCGATAAAAAAATCGATAAGTTCTCCATCAAGTCCCGCTACTACTTTAAGTAAATAGACTTTGTGTTCAATTTGAGTTGTAGGAATATATGTACTAACATGAGTGGAATTTCGGTAAAAAAACACTTCATCATTATCTACAATTCCTAACGGCCCAAATTCAGGCGATTTAAAGGTGTCTAGCGACATTGTGTGAGTTTTTTGTACTTCATTAGCAGCATTAATATCTCCGTTCATAACTACCATAACACCCTTATTACGGGCATCAACAGAAATGGCAGTTCGAATTGCTGCGGCCAGATTTGATGGTCCATCATATCCTAGTTCAGATACACTACGCATTGCACCTACGACAATGATGGGTTTAGGTGTAAGTATATGTAAATCTAAAAAATAAGCCGTTTCCTCTAGTGTATCTGTACCATGGGTGATAATAACACCAGTAATATCCTCACGATTTACATAATCCTTTATTTTAATTGACAAATCCATCATGATATCAGGAGTAATAAAAGGAGAGGGTACAGATATATAATTATCAACAATAATATCAGTTATTTCCTCAATGTTAGGTAAAAAAGTCATAACTTCACTACCGTTAAGTGAAGGAACCGCAGCATGCATTTTTTCATCTATTTTCATAGAGATTGTTCCACCAGTAAAGATTATAGCAACTTTCATATTTTTCATAGCTTGCTCCTTGATTTTATTCATACAATTAATTATTATTATATTCCAATCATTTATAAATAAGCAAGAGTTTGGTTTAATTTTTACTTGAATCTATAAAAACATAGAGTATAATGTACTTAAATGGAAAAAAAGGAGATATTTATGATTTTTAAAGGAATAGAATTCATTGGAAGATTTGATGTTATTAATGAAAATAAAATTCAATTTGCATGGTCCGGAAGTACCATAAAAGCCGATTTTTATGGGTGTAGTGTTAAAGCTAAACTAAGCTCATTGTACTACAAAGATTATATTGTTGTTATAGTCGATAATAAAGTAATTCATGAGAATTTACATATAGACCATGATGGTGAATATTTATTAGTTGATCAATTAGAACTAAATAAACATACGATTGAACTTGTAAAGCGAACAGAATTTACTATAGGAACAGTTGATTTTAAAGGATTTGATTTTGGTGAAGGTCATTTAATCGAAAGAATGGCTACTCCTTTTAATTTAAAAATTGAGATTATAGGTGATTCACTAACATGTGGATTTGGAAATGAAGGCAATGAAAAAATGGAATATGACACTAAGTATGATAATGCCTATTTAGCTTATGGTTTAATTACTGGAAGAATTATGAATGCAGATTGTCGATTAGTATCTTGTTCAGGTTATGGATTAATTAGAAATTATAGTGGTGATATGGTAAATACAATGCCCACTATGATTGATAAGATTACTCCATTATCCAAAGAAAATTGGGATCATAAACAATATATTCCTGATATTGTCGCAATTAACTTAGGAACAAATGACTTTTCAAACGGTTATATTCCTAATAAAAACCAATTTGTTTCAGCTTATAAAAATTTAGTTAATACTGTCTTAAATGAATATCCAAATGTAAAAATACTATGTACTATTGGTCCAGTTTTAACAGGCAATACCCTTTCCATAACAAGAGATTATGTAAAAGATGTTGTTCTTCATTATTCTCACTCCGTTTATTATTTAGAATATGAAGAACAATTAGCAAGTGATGGTTTGGGAGTTGCATATCATCCTAGTTTAAAAACTCATCAAAAAATGGCGAATTCATTAGTTAATAAAATTAAAGAAATTATATGATAAAATATTAGCCCTATAGATTATTATATGGGCTTTTTTTTGTAAAAAATCTTAAAAAAATTGAATAATATAATAACACTTTTACATGAGGTGTAATTATCTCCGTAGTCAACACAGTTGTCGTAAATAGTTAAAATATTTTGTATTTATGATGACTGTTTTTTTGTATCTTCCGTTACTTTTTCTACTCTATCAGGATTAAGCCAAACAGATAATTTGGTCTATATTTGCACGTTTAAAGATTGATTCTGCTTAAGGGTATATGTATTTGCCTATATCTTACCAAAAAGTGGTCATATATCGATCACTTTTTTTACATTTTGTGACATAATCATGTAGTGAAATGTAGTTAAATATGTTATAATAGTTATAGGAGTTGATTTTTATGTTTATTAGGACATCGAAAAGTAAAACGTCTAACAATACTTATGTTTATTTAGTTGAGTCATATCGAGATAAAAGTGGAAAACCAAAACAAAGAGTTATTGAAACTTTAGGAGTCTTAGAAGAATTAATGAAAGATGATCCTAATATCTTAGAAAAGCTGAAACAGGAAGCTAAACAGAAAAAAGGCAGTATTCTATCAGTTGACATAGATACAACCCAAACAAATAGTGAGGCAGATAAATTACTCAATTACGGATATTTTTTTCTTGAGGGGCTGTACCATTCATTAAAAATAGATGAGTTTATAAAACGAGTTACCAAACAATTTAAATTTAAGTATGATTTTAATGAAATATTAAAATTACTCGTCGTATCAAGAATAATGAATCCAGCATCAAAAAAAGAAACTTATGAAAAACGTGGACAATTCTTCAACGATGATTTTAATTTTAGTTTAGACGACCTATATCGTAGTTTGGATTTAGTAAACGCGATAAAAGAAGATCTTCAATTACATCTACATGAAGAAATAAAAAAGCAATATTCCCGTGATTGTACCTTGGTTTTCTATGATGTAACAAATTATTATTTTGAAACTGAACATGAAGATGAGCTACGTGCTGAAGGCTTATCCAAAGAAAACAAGAAATCTCCAATTGTACAGATGGGGCTTTTTATTGATAACAACGGAATTCCAATTGCATATCAATTATTTAGAGGTAACAATCACGATACAACCACATTGATCCCTGCGATGAATAAGCTAAAAATAAATTACTCGTTAGGAAAAGTGATTCTAACTGCTGATAAAGGATTAAACAGTGGTGGTAACTTGGCTTATTTAAAAAATAGTAAAAATGGGTATATCGTGAGTCAAAAAATACGAGGTAGTAAAAAGGAATTTATCAATTATGTACTCGATGAAGAAGAGTATGTTTACAATGATACTAGAACATTTAAAATGAAAAGTTTTATTAGAGAACGTCAAGTAAAAGTTAAAAAAGGTAATGAAGATGCGATCGTCACTTTAGAAGAAAAAGTACTTTGTTTTTGGAGTAAGGCCTATGCTGATCGTGAAGCAAATAAACGCGGAGACATAGAAGAGTTGATTCAAACATTTCTTAATAATCCGTCTAAATACAAGGCATCTAACTCGTTTGGGGTAAAGAAATACTTGAAACAAATTGAGATAGATGAAGAAACAGGAGAAGTTAATGACCCAAAGTATAAATTACATTTTGATCAAACGAAGTATGATCGTGACAAAGCACTAGATGGATATTACTGCATCATTACATCGGAATTGGAATTATCAGAAGAAGAGATTATTCAAAAATATAGAGGTTTATGGAGAATTGAAGAATCATTCCGAGTGATGAAATCAGATTTAGAAGGAAGACCTGTCTATGTTTGGACATTAAATCATATCGAAGCCCACTTCTTAACCTGTTTCGTAGCACTTGTCATCTCAAGGCTACTACAATATAAGCTTGATTATCGTTATTCAGTCAAAAGGATACAAGAAGTATTGAATGGAGTAAATTGCCTACCAATCAACAAAGAGTTATACACTTTAACAAAGCGTGACCCAATCTATGACGAAATAGAAAAAATCTTTAATGTCTCTTTGGATTTAAAGTATGCTCGTATAGAAGAAATGAAAAACTACAAAAAATCAATATTTCACTACAATAATTAAAACGAAAAAAACCTATGGTTATCTATTCATATCTAGATAATCATAGGTTTTTGTTTCTTCAAACTGCAAAACTCAGGCATTCTATGATGTGACAAACTATTTCTTTGAAATAGACTTCCCTAACGGTGAAGATGATTTGAGGAAAAAAGGAGTATCGAAGGAGCATCGAGTTGATCCAATTGTGGCGATGGGCCTTTTTATGGATTCAAATGGACTTCCAGTTAACATGTCCATATTTCCAGGCAACACAAGCGATTCCTTTACACTTCAGCCAACGATGAAGGATGTCAAGGAATCCTACGGATTGGGAAGAATTGTAGTCGTTGCAGACAAAGGCTTAAATAAAGGTGGCATAATACACCTAATTGATGTTGGAGCTGCAATCGCATTTCTAAAGGTTCAAAACAAAAAAGGTGAAATAGTAGAGACTCTTGCCTATTCTGATAAAGACGAAATTGCACTTGATTACAAGGCAATACAAGATTTATTTGGTACAGACTGTTATAATATCTATTTGAGACAAGAGATGTTCAATAAATTTCAAAAAGATATTGCGTTAGCATAACAAAAATTTATGGTAAGAAAAACCTAAAAAGCCCATAGTTTACAATAACTACAGGCTTTTTATATAAACAAACTGTAAAAGTCAGGCATGAAAAATTCGTTTACATTTCATGTGATCCATCAACTCAGGCGAGAGATTTAAACTTTTTAGTTAAATATTACAATGTAAAAGAAATACAACCAGTTGATATGTTTCCACATACATATCATGTCGAGTGTAGTGTTGCTAGTAAGAAAGCAACTTATATAAGTGTTTATTTAATTTATATTCGACATATTGCGACTTTGTTAAAAATAAATTATGTTATACTTATAAAGTCATGAATGTTTAGTAGGGTGTTTTTAGATGTGTAATTTATTAAGATTATAAGATTGCCTACATTCATTACGCTGTTTTTTATATTTCAAGTTTGTCTGTAAGTATTAAATAATTAATTTTTGGTTGGTAAAATGAAAAGATTATATAAAAGTAAAAACAGTCAAAAGTCAACCTTAGTTTTTTATAAGTTACATAAAAAACTAAAAGTATTCATAACAATAGTATGCTTGATAAGTATACTATTTAATTATGTACCATGGAATTTGGTTAGCGCAACAACTGTTAGCGAATCTCAAATAATACCAGAAAGCAATTCAGAATTACAAAATGAAATTGTAGAACAAGATATTTTTGAAAATGATTATCTTGATAATAGCCTTGTTCCTGTTGATTTTGAAGTTGTTGACAAGAGAACAGAATATGAAAAGCATTTCCGAAAAATAGATGGAACCTATGAAGTTGGAATCTATAATCAAGCAGTACATTATTTAAATAATGGATTATGGAAAGATATTGACAATAGTTTAAATGAGTATGAAACCACATTAGAGACAAAGGCTAATAAATTTAAACTTGAATTTCCTAAGAAATTAGATGATAATAAACAAATAAAATTAAAAATGGATAACTACAATATAAATTGGAAGGTTTTAGGAATTGATAAAACAGATGCTTATTATCAGAATGGTCAAATTAAATCAACTAATCTAAAAGAACTTACCAATGTAAGTCAATCGGTTAAATATAATAATATTCAAAACAATGTTGATATTGAGTATATTGTAGCCGGGAGTGATATTAAGGAAAATATTATACTTAATGAGTATGTTCCAAATTTCAGTATAAGTTTTGAGTATAAACTGAAAGACTTAGAGATTGTCCAAAATGACGAAGGTAATGTTTTATTTGTCAATGAGGATAATGAAACTATTTTCACTTTTGAAGAATTGTTTATGTTTGATAAAAATGAAAATGTGTCATTTGATTTAGATTACGAAATTCAAGATACTGGTAATAATACATATGTAATCACAATTACACCAGATGATGATTGGCTATCAAAAGCTAATTACCCTGTGGTAATTGATCCTACTCTAAAAAGTGGCACTACATCTATGTCAATTTATGATACATATGTTTCTGAGAGTAATCCGGATACTAATTATTCAAGTAGTTCAATAATGACGATATCCAACATATCATCAACAGATGAATTCAGGGGATTAATAAATTTCTCTATTCCATCAAGTATTATAAATAAAGTAATTACTTATTCTCATTTAAATTTGACAGGAAGACAAGCATATTCAGGAGGTCAAATCAATGTTTACAAAAACACACAATCATTTAATCCTTCAACTGTAACATGGAATCTTAGACCAAACCATGATTCAAGAGTAGTGGACTATTACACAATTGTTGGTACAAATAATAAATATATATTTGATATAACAAAGCCAGTTAAAGAATGGCAGGCAACAGGTAATCCAATGACAACAGGATTTACTATTGCTGAAGATGAATGGCAAGGAAAATACATTTCTGTTAATCAAATGGAATCTTATACTGAAGGAGATAGACCTTTAATAACAATTGGCTATGAAGAACCTGCAGGACTTAAAGACTACTGGACTTATACTTCTCAGGATATGGGCATGTTAGGAACAGGATATATCAGTGATTATACAGGGAATTTGACATTTGTAAGAAATGACTTTACTTTAAAAAATGAATACACTTCATTATCACTTGACTTCTTTTACAATAATTATAGTAGAAGTACTGATATCGGTTACGGTGCCGGGTGGCGTAACAACTTTAACATAGAGGTTAAATTAGATACTACAAGTAATAAGTATTACATGTTCAAGCCAGATGGAAATAAAGTGTATTTCATGAATGAGAGTTGTTCGCCAGAATATTATGGCTCTACAAATTTTAATTGTACTTCAATTTCCGAAGATGGATCTCGAATAATATTAAAGCGTAGTTATAATAGCTATGGAAATACTACTATACAAATAACTACTAAATCAGATTTTGATTTTAATTTTGATTCTGGTGGAAGATTAATAAGTATTAGGGATATAAAAACAAATCGTTATATAAGAATTTATTATATTGATTCATCACTTAAGATTGATTACGTAAAAGATGATGCAGATAATCGAATAGATTTCACTTATAATGCAGATAATTCAATAAAAATTGAATTAATGCTTAAACAATCAAATGGAACTCTTAGATCAGTTGAAGAAAAGAATTATTTTTTTGATTCGTATAATAATATTGACCTTATTACACAAGGATTTAGGTATGGTACATCTTCAAATTCAATGGTATATGATAACACTTTACAATATGAATTTGATAGTGACCACAAATTTCTTAATGGATATAATGAAAATAATAATTATAAGATTGAATACCAATATAACACAAATAAAAAAGTTAATAAAGTTATAACATCTTACAGGGATAGTTTAAAACAAATAGGTCAATTTGATATTGTTTATAACTTTAATAAAACAACTTATACAAACTACACAGGTATATCGATTTATTATACTTTTGATAATTATGGACACACCATTAACATCACAGATGATTATGGAAATACAACGTTTTATAAATATTCAGGTTTATTTACAAACATAAATAACCGTAGAGAAAATGGATATGACTTACTTAATTTAGAACCTAATTATTATAATAATCATAAACTTCTAGAAAGCTCAGATGTAATAAAACAACAACAAAATCCAATTACTAATCATGGCTTCGAAAGTAAGAATGAAGACTGGGTAGAAGTGGGCTGGACTAAGTATCCTGGTTCTGACGGTATTATTGAATTTACTAGTAGTGAAGCCATGCTTGGTGATAGATCACTAAAAATTCAAAAAGTTAGTTCAAGTGTATATGCATCACAAGAAATATATTTAAAAGATGGAACATATACAGTTGTTGCATGGATTAAAAATGATGGAACAACACCAGGAGCATATGTTGATATATTAAATGCTGATATTAAGCAGGCGATAACAAAAGTAGATAATTCAGATCGTTGGGTGAAATACCAATTATCGTTTACACTTACTAGTTCAAAAAATGTAACAGTTAAGTTGGTGAATGACAGTGTTTCTTCAGCTTACTTTGATAATATTCAAATCCTTGAAGGATCTATTGATACTGATACTTTACAAGAAAGTACTGTTGATTCAAGATATAATTCATTGTTAAATAATTCATTTGAAACTGGAAGCACGGGTTGGTCACTATTTAGTTTTTCCGTAGTAAATATAAATGAAACAGGTATAATGGAAGATATACTTGGTAAGAAAGCAGTTTGTATAGTTGGAGATGGAAGTAGCGAGTATAGATTTGAACAAGAAATAACTAGCCTTGTTACTCAAGGTGAAACCTATATGGTTGGTGGATGGGCAAAAGCTAATGCCGTACCAAATAAAGGGGCATTTAATGGAAGTATCCCTACTTCTGATGGTAGATTTTTTGGATATAACGTATACATCTATAACGAACCATTAGATGGAACTACACCATATTGGTCGATTACTTATTTACCCTTTGATTCATCAGTTGATACCTGGCAATATCAAATGAAAACATTTGAAGTGCCTACAATCGCAAAAAGCGTAATAATAACAGGGGTATATAAAGGAGAGGGTACTGCATATTTTGACAATATACAGTTATATCATGATAAAATAGGAACAGATTATTCATACGATACAAAGGGTAATCTAGTGAGTGTTGAAAATAAAAACGGAGAAGTCACATCATACAAATATGATACTAATGATAAAGTCATAGAAGTAACTTCTAATGATATAACTACATATATTGATAGAAACTCAACATTTCAAATTGAAGAAGTAGCAAGAAATAATGTACGTTCGACTTTAGAGTACAACCAAACGACAAAACAAGTAACCAGCGCCTACGTAGGGTATGATAAAAATGTAACTATACAAGAACAAGATAAATGGTTTAAAACCTCTACAACATATACAGCTGATTATCAATACGTTAAAACATTGAAAGATGAATTTGGGAACATTACAACAACAAATATAGACCCTACTGTAGCACTAATAACATCTATTACAGACGCTTTAGGGAATTCCCAATCATTTGAATATGATGAGCATGGAAGACTTGTGACAACAAATAGCAATGATGTAAATGGTAATAGTATGCAGGTAAGTTACGAATATTTAAATGGTAGGTTGTGGAAAATAACAAGAGAAGACTTAGTTTACGAGTTTATATATAATAATCTTGAACAATTAGAACAGGTTAAAATCGCAAATGTAACAGTTATGTCATATGATTATGTTGAAGAAAATAAAAATGATGTAATGTATTATACAGATATCCTCAATAGTCAAACATATGAAAATGGCGACATTGTGAGTTTTGAATATACAGATGAAGATGAAATAAAAACAATCAAATTTAATAATGAGATAAGATTTTCAT
>JARDZP010000055.1 GCA_029240795.1 Haloplasmataceae bacterium
GCTTATTTTGCGGGAATAAAAGAAGCAAGATTTAGACGAAAGGTAGTTCCAGGAGATGTTTTAACTTTAGAAACAGAATTAATAAAAGTTAGAGGTCCAATTGGTATAGGAAAAGCAGTAGCTAAAGTAAATGGAGAAATAGCATGTGAGGCTGAATTAACATTTGCGATAGGAAAGTAGGTCATCATGACAAAAATTGATTTTTTACAATATTTAATTGAATTTGAACTCATTGATTCCACAAACGATTATCTTAAGAATAATTATAAAAGGTTACCGAATTTTACGATTGTCAAAACAAAGTTTCAAACAAATGGACATGGGCAATTTGGGAGAACTTGGGAATCAAATAATAATGAAAACTTGATGTTCTCATTATTAATAAAAAAGGATTTACCATTTTTAGTTCATGATGTAAATCCGATCATCATTAGTACATTAATCAATACACTAGATGATTTTGGTATAGAAGGTAGATTTAAATATCCTAATGATATTTATATCGGGAATCGAAAAATTGCCGGTATTTTAATTGAAACAAAATACGATAATAAACAATTAGAATACATGATTATCGGCATTGGTTTAAACATTAACCAAGATTTTTTTAATACCCAACAAGCTATATCACTTAAACAAATAATTAATAAAGATACCAATATTGATCTAGTTTTTAAGAGACTTTTAAAACATTTAAGTAACAATGTCTTTTTAGCAAATCTGATTTATTTGGGTGAGGAAAATGAATATCAAACAAATGACTAGAATATCGCTATTTACAGCGATGATGGTTGTTTTTACAATCGTTGTTCCTTCGATTCCGTTTCCTATTATTCAAACACCTTTTACATTACAAACTTTAATCATTATGTTAGCTGCAGTACTGTTAAAACCTACTGATGCATTTATGAGTATATTAGTTTATGTAATGATTGGTGCAATTGGATTACCTGTATTTAGTGGTGCTAAAGGTGGACTAGGTGTCGTATTAGGTCCAACAGGTGGATTTATCCTAGCGTTTCCTTTTGCCGCATTTTTAATCAGTTATTTTAAAGGTAAAAGATCATTTTTTAGATTACTAACTGTTAATATTATTTTTGGTATTATTTTTGTTTCTATATTTGGTGTTTTAACTTTATCAATATATTTTAATCAACCATATATAGTAATGGTTAAAGCTATGTTAATTTTAATTATCTTTGATTTAATTAAAGCTTTGGTTGCTAGTTATATAGGTATAGTATTAAAAGATATTAAGTATCTGAATGTATAAAAATGGAACAACAATGGTTGTTCCATTTTTATTTTTATTTTTGAATTAATCTTAACTCAAACTTTGTGGTGATTGAGGATCCATTTGCATGAATTCAATTGGGTTGCCATCTGGATCTTTAGCCCAGCATTGCCAGTTTAGATCTTTCCCTTGAATGGGATCTACATCTAAATGAATGCCTTTTTCTTTAAGGTGATTGGAAATTTTCTGGATGTCATCAACCTCTAAACATAAGTGAGCATAACCAATGAGTGGTCTAGGTTTTATTACTTGGTTATGTGTGTAAAATAATTCAATGAAAAGTCCATCTTTAATTTTAAGATAAACAATCCATGGTTTACCTTCATCATTACTAATTTCAAAAGCTTTTTTAAATCCTAATACATCACAATAAAACTGTAATGACTTTTCCATGTTAAGTACATTATAAGCAGTATGAGCTATTCCTTTAATCATATAATCACTCCCTCTTAAAATTAATTATAGCAAATTTTATATTATTATTGAATAAATAATAAAAATTAGTTAATAAAAAGCTAAATTTTTGAAGTTATTCATATAAATTGATTTATTTTATAAAAAGATATATTATAATGATGTTATGTTATTAACAAATTTTAGGAGGTTAAGATGTTTTCAATAAACTTAAAAAAAGATTGGAAAATGCATAAATCATTGCTAATTTCATTTCTCGCAATCGCATTCGTTGCATTTTTAATTATCTTCGCAATTTACTTAGTATTAAAATTTCTAAATACAGGTGATATGACAAAAACAGTACTAACTGGTATCTGGTCATTAGTAACTACATTAGTAATGGTGCTATCAAGTATATTACCAATAGTTTTAATGTTTAAAGTATTAAAAAATGATTTGGGTAAAAATAATATTCAATATACCATCTTTACACCACAATCACTTGTGTATTGGTATTTACCAAAGGTATTATTTGTATTTATCATACAAGGATTATTTACTTTACTAGAATTAGGTTTTTCTTATTTGTTAATTGATGCAACTAATATAGGTGAAGTGTTTGATTTGACTACATATGTTTTATCATTCTTAGCTGGAACTTTTTCCTTTGGTTTCTTTGGTTTACTAACATTGACGATGGCTATATATTATTCATTCCGAAAAAAAGGATTATCTTGGACCTTAATAGTAACAAGTATTATTTGTTATTTTATACCTTCAATCGTTTACTCGATCATTACTACGATTGATCAATACAACCAAGCACATTCAGGAAAAATTGATGTTGATATTAATACTTCATTAAGTGTGTCAGATATATTTATTCCTTATGGACTTGATAGTGCTGTCGGACTTGTGATGATTCTTATAGCGTTCTATTTGTTAAATAAAAAAATTGAATATTAAGAGGTGAAATCGTGATTGAAATAAAAAATTTAAATCAAGTATTTGGTAAAAAGTACGCCCTAACTGATGTAAATTTAACTATAAATGAGGGTGGTATCATAGGCTTAATTGGTCCAAATGGATCTGGGAAATCAACAATTATTAAATCGATTATGGGTATTTTAAAACCTACAAAAGGTGAAATATTAGTTGATGGTGAATATGTAAATCGTCAAATAAGCAAAAAAATCGCCTATATGTCAGATATTAATGAATTATTTTTACCTACAGTTAAAGATAATATCGATTATCTAACAAGTTTATATAAAGATTATGATATGGATACATTAATGAATATTATAAATAGTATTAATATTGATCTTAATATGAATATCAAAGGATTATCAAAAGGTCAATGTGTCATCGTTAGATTTGCGCTTACAGTAGCGAGAAAAGTTAACTATATCATTTTAGATGAACCACTTAATGGTTTAGATCCAGTCTTTCGTGATAGTTTTATTAGCCGTTTGGCAAATTATCGTAAAGAAAATCCAAATGTAACGATTATTATAACTTCACATATGTTAAGAGAAATTCAAGATTTATTAGATGAAGTAGTAGCTATCTATTTTTCAAAAATATTAGCACATGATAAAAAAGATAAGATTTTATGTAACGAAAAAGATTTAGAGTCTTGGTTTAAAAGACAATATGTTGAAGCAGGAATTAATTTTTAATCGCATGAAAATGCGATTTTTTTTTTGTAGTTGACTTAAAGATATATTTAGCATAAAATAATACTAAAGCGTTTTCGTTAGGAGGGTAAAATGAAAAAAATATTAATACTTACGCTATTAAATATAGTGGTCTTAACAGGATGTGCAACAACTACACAAATCACTTTACAAACTACACAAGGAACAACCGTAGAGGAAGTAAATGATTGTGGTGAACCAAAGAAAAATGAATGGTCAATTGTTTGGTGTGATGAATTTGATTATTTAGGACTGCCTGACAATACAAAATGGAGCTATGATATTGGGGGACATGGTTGGGGAAATGATGAATTACAATTATATACAAATCGTGAAGAAAATATTTTTGTTAAGGATGGACATTTGACGATTTCAGCAAATAAAGAAAACATTCCTGGAACAAGTAATGAATATACTTCAGCAAGAATAGTCTCAAAAGGTAAAGGCGATTTTTTATACGGTCGAATAGAAATAAAAGCTAAAGTTCCAGATGCTCGTGGTACATGGAGTGCATTATGGATGCTACCTACAGATAATGAATATGGGAGTTGGCCAAATAGTGGTGAAATCGACATAATGGAATACGTAGGCTATAATACAGGAATCATCCATGGTACGATTCACACTGCAAAATATAATCATAAACTAGGGACATCAATTGGAGGGAGCACTAGAGTGCTAGATGCAACAGAAGCTTTTCATGTATATTCGATTGAATGGTATCCACGTGAAATGTTATTTTTTGTTGATGAAAATTTGTATAAAATTGTAAATTTTAACGAGGAACTTGATGGCGGTAGTGACTATTATAAAGCATGGCCATTTGATCAAAGATTTCATTTAATTATGAATATCGCGGTTGGTGGTAATTGGGGTGGCGTTCAAGGTGTAGATCCAAATCTTACTCACGAAGAAATGGTTATTGACTATGTGAGAGTATATCAAAGAGATTTTGGGCGAAATGATGTAACTGCGCCAAGTGTTCCGCAAATAAAACAAGATGAACTATTTGTTTCTTCTGAATTAGCAACGATTGAATGGACTCCTAGTACAGACAATAACTTTGTTAAAAATTATGAAATTTATGCTAATAATGAACTTATTGGAACAAACTTTTCTACGAAACATGAAGTTAAATTATCACCTGATACCGATTACGAAATTAGGGTAATTGCGGTTGACTTTGCAGGAAACAAATCAGCGCCTGTAATTGTTAATATAAAAACTTTACCTATTCCTTCTGTAAGCGGTATTGTAGAAGCAGATAATTATAAAGAAATCTCTGATGGAGTTAAATTAAACACTAATAATGTCTTAACAGGAATTAAGAAGAATGACTATATCATCTATTCCATAAACGCGTTAGAAGCTGGTGAATATAGTGTTAAATTTAGACTTTCAAGCATGAACAGTGATAATGATTTAGCATTATATACAGTAGACAATACAGGATCAACAATAGAGTACTACGGTATGACTAATATACCTAATACTAATGGCTTTAACAATTTTCAAACTCTTACATTTAATAAATTTATCTACTTAGAAGAAGGTATTAATTATCTTAAGTTAATCGCTCGAGGCAATTCTCAAAGTGATATACTTTGGTTAGATTATCTTGAATTAAATTAATGTCATTACAGAGGTGTAAAAATGATAACATTAAATGATCTATCTAAAAAAACAGGATTTTCAGTAACAACAATTTCTAAAGCCTTAAATAATTATTCAGATATTAGTGATAAAACTAAAAAATTAATTTTAGAAACAGCAGAAACAATGGGATATATCCCAAATGCTAGTGCCAGAAGTCTAGTAACTAATAAGTCTTGGACGATTGGTGTGGTGTTTGAGGAACGTACCGGAGTAGGGATTACACATCCCTTTTTCGGTGATATTCTAGATAAATTTAAAAAACATATAGAAGTATTCGGTTATGATTTATTATTTATTTCTGAATCTTATGGTGCAAATGCAAGATCTTCTTATTATGAACACTGTAAGCAAAAGAATGTTGATGGAATAATTATTTTATGTTCTTTCGTTGATGTTGAACCAATCAAAAGATTAATTGAATGTGATATTCCAAGTATCATTATTGACCACCAGACCGATTTATCAAATTGTATTTATACAAATAACTATAAATCTCTTTATGATGGAGTTGTTTATTTAATTAATAAAGGACATAAAAAAATCGCTCATGTATATGGTGATATATTATCTTTTGTTGGTATTGAACGTTTAAACGGTTACAAACAAGCATTAATTGATAATCATTTAGCAGTTAGAGAAGATTATTTATTTAGTGGCTATTCATATTCAATTAAAGAAGGATATGAAAGAGGTCTAGAAATCATAAACATGACTGATCGTCCAACTGCCATTGTCGCAGCGAGTGATAATTTAGCAATCGGACTGATCAAGGCTTTTCGTGAGCATAACATAAATGTTCCTGATGATATTTCGATTGTTGGATTTGATGATAATGAATTATCAAATTTAATTACTCCAGCACTAACGACGATCCATCAAGATAAAGAAAAAATAGCACTTGAAGCTGCGAAGAGTTTAATTAGTCAAATTGAAAATAAAGACAAAAAATTTGATAATATCGTTATTGATGGTTTATTAATTGAAAGAAAAACAGTTAAATGTATTTTATAGATATTATTAAGTAATAATGTGAATATAATGATAATATAAATAAATTTTAATATTAAATGAAATTGTTTGACAAAACAATTTCATTTAATTATAATAAAATCGAAAACGATTTAGTAAAACGCTTACTAGGATGGAGATGTAGCATGAGCTATAACAATAATGATTGGAAACTTATATTTGAAGACAAATTTGAATTAAATCACTTAGATGAAACAAAATGGAGTTATGATACTGGTGGTCATGGTTTTGGTAATAAAGAATGGCAATATTATACTAATCGAGAAAAAAATGTTTTTATTGAGAACAATCAATTAGTAATAAAAGCATTTAAAGAAGATTATGAAAACATGAATTATACATCAGGAAAAGTTTTTACAAAAGATAAGTTTAGTTTTACATATGGTAAAGTTGAAGTTAAAGCTTTACTACCAATTGGACAAGGAATGTGGCCGGCAATATGGATGATGCCTGTTGATCGTGGCATTCACGGGGGATGGCCATCTTGTGGTGAAATTGATATTATGGAAGCAATTGGACATGAGCCTAACAAGACTTATGGAACAATTCACTACGGTAATCCGCATTCATATTTTGGTGGTAATACTACAATAAAAAATGGAACGTTTGCTGATTTATACCACGTTTTTGGATTAGAGTGGGAAGAACATGAAATTAGATGGTATTTAGATGGGGTTTTATTTCATAAAGAAAACAATTGGTTTTCAAAACATAAGGATATAAATGACGAATATCCTGCACCTTTTAATAAAAATTTTTATTTAATTCTAAACTTTGCGGTTGGTGGAATGTGGCCAGGGTATCCAGATGAAACCACAAAATTTCCTCAAGAATTCCGCATAGATTATGTTAAAGTTTTTCAAAAATAATTTTAGCGCAAAAGGAGATAGGAGAATGGTAAGAAAGGTAACTTTATTATTGAAGATTATGATAAATCGAAAACCCTTTCGAGTTTTTTACCAGGAATTGCAGGATCGCGCATCTATACAGCATTATAAATGTAGCAAGAAATGGCTTTAGAACATTTTTGGAAGTAAATAGAAATTATGTTGAAGCATTTGATGTTTATGTTAATGATGAGTTAGTCAGTAAGAAAATATTAATAGATGAAGCCCAATTTTCATTAATTGAAACCAATAAACGCTATAGTTACGAAATGTTAAAAAATTTGTTTTAAATGAGTATGGTAATGAGATTTTACCAAATGATTACCCTTTATTACTTCGTGAGGGAAAAATTGAGTATTTTAAAGTATATTTAAGTTAATTAACTAGATAAGTAATTATCTAGGTGATTTATAGAAAATGATTATAGGAGGAGATTATATGAAAAAGTTCTTATCGATTATGTTAGTAGCTTTTGTTGTAGTAACGTTAGCTGCATGTAAAACTACTACATCAGAAACTACAGGAACTACTACTGCTACGACGACCTCTGGTACTACAGCTGCAACTACAGTAGCGCCAGATACAGAGAATCCAGTTATAAGTGGTGCAGACAATATAACTATAAAAGTTGGGGACACTTTTAACACAATGACTGGTGTAACAGCAACTGACAATGTTGATGGTGATTTAACTGATGAAATCGAAGTATTAGGTACAGTAAATACCACTCAAGAGGGTCAAATTATGTTACGTTATAAAGTAACTGACAGTGCCGGTAATATTGCACAAGTTAATCGTGTAGTTACTGTAGAATATGAAGGCGTAAAAATAGGTATGTTAGTAAATCCTGATTTTGCTGAAGGTATAAACGGTTGGGATTTATTCGCTGGTGATGGTGGTGTAGCATCTACAGCTGGTGAAAATGAAGAAGGTAAAGTTGTAATTACTACACCTGGTTGGGGAGGAAGTTATTCAGTACGTTTAAGTCAAAGTGCCATTAAATTTGAACAAGGTAAAACTTATGAAGTAACTTTTGAAGCACGTGCATTAGCACCTCGTCATCTTTTCGTTCAAACTGGAGAATTATTATCTGCAGCTCCGTGGTTTACTAAATTTGATCAAGGCGATTTATTTTTTAGTTTAACCACAGAAATGCAAGAATTCTCATTTAAATTTACAATGACAAATGCGACAAATGAAAAAGGTAGTTTATTATTTGAAATGGGTAAACTTATGATTGACGGAGTTGCTGAAGAAATCGCGACTACTGTTTATTTTGATAACGTAGATATAGTTGAATCAACACCAGATGCGGACACAGCTGGACCAACAATAACTGGTGCAACTAATAAAGATGTTAAAGTTGGTGCTGTATTTGATCAGTTAGCCGGTATTTCAGTTAGTGATAATCAAGATATCACTTTAACTCCAGCTAGTATTGTTATTACCGGATCAGTTGATACAAATACACCCGGAACATATAATCTAACATATACATTAATAGATGCTTCAGAAAACGTAACAACAGTTACACGTGTGATTACAGTTATTGCTGAAATTATTATTATTGATAACAGTACATTTGATACAAATACTGGATGGAAAACATATATGAATGATACCAATGCAGATGCAATCGTAGAAAATGGTGAAGCAAAAGTAACTATTCCACAAGTTGGAGTAGAGTTACATTCTAACCAATTATTCATTGAAAACTTATCATTTGAAAATGGTAAAACTTATAAAGTTCAATTTGATGCGAGAGCATTAATTGCGAGACCAATCATCGCTAAAGTTGAAGTTCCTTCTGCAGGATATACTGTGTTTGGTGAACAAACATTTAATTTATCTACCGTAAATCAAACATTTGAATTTGAATTTACAGCAGCATTCATGACAGATGGAGCTAAATTAGGATTCTTAATGGGTGACGTAGCTGACACAACAGTTGTGACTACAATGTTCTTTGATAATGTAACAATCACTGAAGTAGTAAAAATAGTACCAAATACGACATTTGATACTAACACTGGATGGACAGCAAACTATCTAGGCATAGATGCACCATCTACAGTAGAAAATGGTTTAGCTAAACTTGTAATTACTGAAGTTGGTCCTGATTTATGGTCAAATCAATTATATGCTCAAAACATCGTATTAGAAAATGCGGTTACTTATAAAGTTCAATTTGATGCTAAAGCATTAGTAGCAAGACCAATCATCGCTAAAGTCGAAGTACCATCTGCTGGTTATGCTACATTTGGTTCTACAACAGTTGATCTAACTACTGAAATGCAAACATTTACTTTTGAATTTACAACTACATTTGCTACAGAAGCTGCTAAATTAGGTTTCTTAGCTGGTGATGTTAGTGATACTACAGTAGTGACTACAATGTTCTTTGATAATGTATCAATCGTAGTAGTAGAATAATAAATGTTGTTTTAGAGGGGCTTAAGGGATCCTTAAGCTCCTCAATAAACACCATTTAAGGTGTTAAATGGATTAGACATGTATTTATTTAGTATATGTTATCAAACGATATATAAAAGCGTTTGTGGGGAAGTATGACTAAAAAGATAAAGAAAGGGATGTTAAAATGAAGAAAATCTTTTCTGTTTTCTTATTACTTATTTTAACAGTTGTTTTATTTGCATGTGGAGATTCAACAACATCAATAACAACTGTAGGTACGACAATAGGTACCACTGTAGGTTCAACTACGGCTACTACTACTCAACCTAGAAATAATATTCAATTAACATATGCATCTTGGGGAAATGCAACCGTTGAAGAAAAAATGATTGAAGCATTTGAAGCAAAATACCCATATATTGATGTAATTATTGATAGAACAATTACTGGTACAGGACGTCAATTTACTGAAAGTTTAGTTGCTGCAGCTCAAGCTGGTACTGTACCTGATGTATTCGTAATAGATAATGTACCAATCGCTATCAAAAATAAATTAGCGCTTGATATCGCACCTTATTGGAATGCTGATGCAGATACTGATAAAGTATTTGACAATATCGCGTCTACTGGAGTTTATGGTGATGTAAGATATGCAGCTCCTTCTTATCAATTTGTTAGAGGGGTTTTATTAAATAAAACCATATTAGAAGATGCTGGTTTAAGTGCTCCTTATATTGATTGGACTTACGATGAAATGATTGAATTAGCAAGAGATTTTAGTAATCCTAGTGAATATAAATTTGGTTTCAATGGTGGATTAAACTTTGACGCTACCATCCCTAGCTTAGATGACGCAAGTCTAGGATATCATACATGGGATGGCGAAAAGTTCAACTATGCAAATCCACTTTGGATTAAAGGATTTAATTTAAACCGTCAATTAGTTCAAGAAGGCGTTGTTGAAGCAATGACTGGGGAAGAAAAGGAAGCTGTGTTTGGTTCAGCGGATGCTTGGCCTTTCGTTGAAGGTCATGCACTTATGAGTATAAATGGATCATGGGATGTTCCGTATGTTGTTGAGCAATTTAAAACCGCTGGTTACGATTTAGCCTTCTATCCATACCCAGCTGGAAGTGCTGGTCAAAGAATTCCAGTTGTATTAGATTATATGGTTGTTTCGAAACAAACTTCATATCCAGAAGATGCTTATGAATTATTAAAATGGATGTCCTTTGGAGAAGAAGGCTGGAAAGCTCGTATTGAAATACTTGAGGAATTAGGCGAACCTGTAACTGCTTTTCCTGTTGGCGATTATCCTGAAGTTTGGGAAGACTTAAGAGTTTTAGCGGAAGATATAGAAGGTATGCCAGATAATATTGATTTATTATTACTAGGCTTAGGTGTACCTGATACAGATAAATGGTTACCGGGTTATAATGAATTCTTTGATACATGGTTAGCTTCTACAGAAAATCCTTATGCTGGTCTATGGGACGGCATGACACCAGAAGCAATTGCACCAATCTATCAAGAACACATGACTCGGTTAATAAATGAAGCCTATACAAATTTAGGATTATCAAAATAATAATAGATGGTGGGTGGCAAAGCCGCCCACCATTTTAAATTGGATAGAAGGGTGGTTATGTTACGTGAAGATTACTATTTTGAAAAATTATCTTTTTACAATCATTGTCTTTTGTACAATATTTATAATCGCAAATACTTCATTTGTAAAAGCTGAAGATGATTATACAACAGTTAATACAGAAATCGAATTAGAAGAACGGTATACTGAAGTATCTAAAAATTGGGTAAATATTCCAAATGGTAATGAAACAATCATCATTACTCCAAAACAGTTTATTCACAATTTAAGTATTGTTAACAAAGCAAATAGTAATGGATATATGAGTGATGTTGTTGAAATGACTGATGAATCTGAATTAAAATTTAATGTTGAAGTACAAGTTACTGCTTTATATAATATAACAATTGATTACTATGATTTTAGTGATTCAATTTTACCGCAAGAAGGGTCAATCAAAATTAATGGTGAATACCCCTATTATGAATCAAGACAATTATTATTTCCATTAAAATGGCAACCTTTAAGCACTGAATTTAAAACAGATCGATACAATAATGAATTATTACCAAAATCAAAAAAAGTTGAAGAATGGCTGAATACATATGTTTATGATGGAAGTTTTTTGTATAGTGAGCCTTTGAAATTTAAACTTAATGAAGGTATAAATGAAATTACCATCGAATCAAAAACCGGTAATCTTTATATTGGCAATATTGAAATAACATCCCCTAATGAAAAAATAGATTACAATACTTATATTTCACAATATGTAAATGAAAAAACAGTGGAGAAGATCATTCCAATTGATGTTGAATACATTCAGTCTAAAAGTGATGCAGCAGTTAGATTATTTTCTGATACTGATCCTAAATCGTCACGTTATGATACAAGACATAAATTATTGAATGCGATTGAACCCTCATCATGGCGTAAGGGTGGTCAAAGTGTTACCTGGAAGGTAAGTGTAGAAGAAACAGGTTTATATAAACTTGCATTTAAATACATTCAATATACATTAGTAGAAATGCCAGTTTATAGACAAATTATGATTGATGGCGAAATCCCTTTTAGTGAATTAGATAATTATCCTTTCCATTATACGAAAAAATGGAAGAA
Organism: Haloplasmataceae bacterium; assembly: GCA_029240795.1. Lineage (GTDB taxonomy): Bacteria > Bacillota_I > Bacilli_A > Haloplasmatales > Haloplasmataceae > JARDZP01. Next base: position 12,085 of record JARDZP010000055.1, read on the forward strand.
TGAAACTCTACAAAATAATAATGAAGATTTTTATTTCTATTTAACCGAAGGAACACATGATATATCACTTAAAGTTACGTTAGACCCATATCGAACAATCATTGAAGAAGTTGATGTAATCATGGATGAAATTAACGAACTAGCTTTAAAAATAAAGAAACTAACTGGTAATAAAATAGACAAATATCAAAATTGGAAGTTAACACAATATATTCCAGATGTAGAACTATTATTAAGTGGGTGGGCAGATCACTTAGATGCTCAATATATCTATGGAAACAGCCTTAATTTAAGTGATAATGAAGCGGGAGAATTAGTTAATCTGAAGTTAGCAAGTAAACAACTTAGAAAACTAACAGATGATCCAGACCAATTACCAAATCATCTCAATGAATTATCAGAAGGAACATCTTCGGTATCTCAATACTTAGGCGCCCAAATGTTAAGACTATTAAATCAACCTTTAGGTCTAGAACAAGGCTACTTATATAATGGTGAAGATTTACCTAACCCTCGAGCTAACTTTTTTGTTAGATTGTGGGAAGGTATAAAACGATTCTTTTTATCATTTAAACCAGAAGGTTATTCATCAACAAACTCTAGTGCTGATGAATTAGAAATTTGGGTAAACCGCCCAAGACAATATGTTGAGCTCATGCAAAAAATGATTGATGAAGAATTTACACCTACTACAGGAATTAAAGTTAAATTATCAATCATGCCTGATGAAAATAAGTTAGTTTTAGCAAATGCGGCGAATACACAACCTGATATCGCAATGGGGGTTAATCACTGGTTACCTTATGACTTAGCGATTAGAGGTGCAGCGTTAGATCTAAGACAATTTGATGGTTATGAAGAGTTAGTTGCACAATACGCAAAAGGTGCTGTTATTCCCTATGTATTTGAAGATGGAGTATATGCTGTACCTGAAACACAAGACTTTTGGGTTACGATGTATCGAACAGATATCTTCAATGTATTAAATATTCCGGTACCAGATACATGGGAAGATGTCGTTAATATTTTACCTGAATTACAACGGCAAGGTATGAATTTTTATGAACCAATCGCACTTTATCAAGGTTTAAAACCATTTGTTGCCACAATGCCATTTATTTACCAATTTGGTGGTAATTTATATACAGAGGATGGTATGGGGACAGCGATAGATAGTGAAGAAAATGTTCAGGCGATTAAATTTATGACCGATTTGTTTAAAATTTATAATATGCCAGAAAGTGTTCCGAATTTTTATAATCACTTTAGATATGGAACATTACCGATTGGTATCGCAAATACATCTACCTATATTCAGCTACAGGTAGCTGCACCAGAAATTAAAGGGAACTGGGATATTGCACTTCATCCAGGTATCGCAAATGAAGAGGGTGAAATTCAAAGATGGGCACCAGTGGGTGGTCAAGCAATAGTTGTCTTTGAAGGTACGAAGTCTGCTGAAAGTTCATTTGATTTTATTGAATGGTGGATGAGTACTAATACGCAATCACAATTTGCTCGTGATTTACAAACTATGTTTGGTGATTCATATTTATGGAATACCGCAAATTTAGCGGCATTCGCACAATTACCATTGCCTATTGAACATAAACAAGTTATTTTGGAACAATGGGAATGGGCAATGGAAGCATCTAGAGTTCCTGGTGCTTACATGGTTGAACGTGAAATTAGTAATACATGGAGTAAAATTGTCTTTAATGGTTCTAATGTTAGAACAACGATTGATGATGCAGTAATCAAATCTAATCGCGAGATTTTACGTAAGATGGAAGAATTTGGGTATGTCAAAAATGGTGTTGTAGTTAAAAAGTATACAGTACCAACCATTTATAATATCGACTACTGGTTAACTGAAAGGGAGGAATAAATTGAAAACAATACAAGATAAAACAAAACAAGAAGAAATCGCAGCTTATTTATTTTTATCTCCTTACTTTCTATTATTTTTAGCCTTTATTGTTGTACCCGTTATCGCAGCTATTTTATTATCGTTTACCTATTTTAATTCAATTGAATTTCCTAGTTTAGTTGGACTAAAGAATTATATTGATATCTTAACAAAAGATGAAACTTTTATGCAAAATGTACTACCTAATACATTTAAGTTTGTTTTAATTGTTGGTCCAGGAGGATATTTATTATCTTTTTTCTTAGCTTGGACACTTGCCCAA
>JARDZP010000056.1 GCA_029240795.1 Haloplasmataceae bacterium
TTAGGTAAGTTTTTAACTAAAATTTTATTTATAATATATCCTATTTATTTTATATTTACTGCAGGCGTAACTTTAAGAGATCAAACAGAATTAATACAATTGTTTTTAATAGATCAAGCATCACTCTATATTTTGGGTACAGTTTTGATGATTGTAGTTTTTTATGGTATTAATTTATCTATGGAAGTTGTTGGACGAACTAATGAAATGTTTTTCTTTATACATATATTTTCCTTTATAATATTTACATTTATGATCATAATGTTCAATAAAGCTAATCTAGAAAGTCTTATTCCTGTATTTGATGAAGGTATTAAGCCATTACTTATTGATTCACTTAAATTTTCATATGCTGTTCCGGCGGGTGAGTTATTTGTTTTTATCTTAATCTATCAATTTCTAAATGATAAAAAGGGAGCAGCAAAAATACCGTTTCTTAGTATACTTGTATCAGGTTTTATGTTTTTAGTAATTACCATATTATGCATACTCTATATTGAACCTGAATCGAATATAATTGATTACTCTCCAGCCATTAAAGTCTCTAGAACAATTGACTACCGCCTATTTTTTCAAAGATTTGATTTACTACTCATTTGTTTATTTGTTTTGCATACATTTATTAAATTATCAATCTTAATTTATGCATCAAAATATTTACTAGGTAATGTTTTTAAAATAAAAAAAGATTATTTTATTACAATATTTTTTTGTATCATTATTGTTATATTAAGTGTTAATGTTGTTAAAAATTATAATGATTTAGTTCGTTTTAGGGAAAAAATGATATTTTCCTATATTAGATTAGCTTTTGAAATTATCATACCCTTTTCTTTAGTATTTTTATCATTTATTAGAAAACCAAAAGAACAACAAAAAGAATCTCAGGATACTAAAGATAAGAAGAATAAAGATAAAGATCAGAAAGATGATAATAAAAACAAAAAAGACAAAAATATTATCACAAACTTAAAAAATAAGTTCAAAGAAAAAGTTCTAAAGAAATCTTAGAACTTTTTCTTTTTTCTTCAAACTTCTAATAGGGATTTTATATGAATATATTTTACTAGTTACAAATATGTTTATTATATAAATCCTGGGGGGATGAAGATGCTAGTTCAGCCTAATAATCCAACAACATTTCAAAGACATCTACTCTTAAAAGATGCTCTAAAAGGAGTTAATCGTGAAGAAGATTTTGAATCCATAGTCAAATATTCAAGTCCACCAATCGATATTTTAAAAATTGCTCCACAATTGAGTTTTACAAACATCAAAGTAGGTATAATTGGTGGTGGAGTGGCAGGTTTATCAAGTGCATATGAATTAAGAAAATTAGGATTTGATATAACCATTCTAGAAGCAAACCCAAATCGGATTGGTGGAAGGATTTACACACATTATTTTGATAAAGGCCATTATAGTGAATTAGGGGCAATGCGTATTCCTGTATCGCATGAAACAACTTGGCATTATATTGATTTATTTAACTTAAAAACTAATCCTTTTTATGCATCAAGTGAAAATAATTTATATTATATTAGAGGAGAAAGAATAAGGGGATTAAATATCGATGAAGAAATGAAAAGACTTGTTTATCCTAAATTTAATTTAACAGAAGTTGAAAAACAAATTCCCTTCTCTAATATTATAAATATAATTTATAATAACCACATTCAAAGATTACCAAGAGAAGCCAGAGATGAGTTATACCAAATAAAAAAATATTATTCGTATCCAATTTATCAATATGATGATGTAAGTTATAGAAAAACCTTATCCAATATTGGATTTAGTGAACCTATGATTCAAATGCTTTATAGTGCACTAGGTATTGATCGAAATCTATATACATACAATTTCTTAGAATTAGTTAAAGAAACCTATTCCGTAAATTTTACAAATTTATATGAAATAGATAATGGTTTAGTCAATCTACCTTATGCATTTTTAAATTCTTTTAATAACTCTGATCCAAATTTAGGCAAGGTTGCGTTTAGGCAAGGAAGTCATGTCTTAGATATTATATACTCTAATAATAAAGTTAACTTAAATTATGCTGCTTCAGGAAACTTATACACGGAACAATTTGATTATGTTGTATGTGCAATTCCCTTTTCAAAATTAAGAGTTGTAAATATAAAACCATTCTTTTCAAATGAAAAGATTCAAGCAATCGCAGAAATAAATTATGCTCCTGCACAAAAAACACTGCTATTTTGTAAGGAACGATTTTGGGAAAAAACTGTTAATGGTAAAATAGTACTGGGTGGTAGTGCTGTTACAGATTTACTAATCAACACATCATGGTACCCTTCAAGAATACCTATTACAAATGACCCTAGAGGAGTCATTATGGCTTCATATAATTTAGAATCAGATGCAGTCAGAATGGGTAGCCTCGATGGTGATTTAGGTTTATTTAGAAGTATAAGAGAACTTGAAGAAGAATATGGATTACCCTATGGTTACTTAGATAGTATCGTTCTAGATTACAAAAAAATAAATTGGAATAATGAACAGTACGCGCTAGGTGGATTTCGTTGGGATGATCTTGAGCATAATCGACTTTTTTCATATGCGGCTGCAAAGCCTGAATTTGATCATCACATCTTCTTTGCTGGTGAACATATTTCTCAATATCATTCATGGTTACAAGGAGCACTTCAATCAGGTATGATAGCCGCAAATCAAATTGCGGAGATAAGTAAACAACGTCACTGGAAATAATATCCAATAATAAAATTCATATTTCTATTTACTTTATATAAAATTTCATATAAAATTATTGTGTTAAACAATAAGGAGTGAAATGATGAATATTTGGCATGATATTAACAGCGACAGAATTAAACCTGACAGCTTTACTGCTTGTATTGAAATAAGTAAAGGAAGTAAAAACAAATATGAATTAGATAAAGCAACAGGTATGCTCATCTTAGATAGAGTATTATATACATCAACTCATTATCCTGCAAATTATGGTTTTATACCTAGGACTTATGCAGGCGATAACGACCCACTTGATGTTTTGGTTTTATGTCAAGAAATAATTGACCCACTAACACTTGTAAAATGTTATCCAATTGGTGTAATCAAAATGATTGACCAAGATGAAATAGATGAAAAAATAATTGCGATTGCTGAAAAGGATCCTTCATTAAATTGTTTTAAAGATATTAGTGAATTACCTAAGCATACTTTTGATGAAATATCGCATTTCTTTGAAGTTTATAAAGCATTAGAAGGAAAAACAACTGTAGTTAAAGAAACTTTAGGTAGAGAAGAAGCAATGGAAATCATTAAAGAAAGTATTGATAACTATAACGAAGTGTTTAAAAATAAATAAGCAGCAAGAAATTGCTGTTTTTTTATTCAAGGAATTTAAAAAATGAGATCAATTAATGAAATACCCTACACCGTATTCAATATTGATGATATACTAATATAGTAATACCCAATAGGGTATATTATATTTTCGAAAGGTGAGATTTATGAAAAAAATCTTAATTGTCGGTGGGGTTGCTGGTGGTGCTACGGCAGCTGCTAGATTACGTCGTTTATCTGAAAGTGATCAAATCATTCTTTTTGAAAGAGATGAATATATCTCTTTCGCCAATTGTGGACTTCCTTATTACATTGGTGATGTCATAACAGAGCGTTCAAAATTATTCGTTCAAACAATCGAAGGAATGTCTACTCGTTTTAAGTTAGACATCCGTAATTTTTCTGAAGTAATAAGCATAGATAAAAATAGTAAAAAAGTAACTGTGAAAAATGTGAAAACAGGTGTTACTTACGAAGAATCTTATGATAAATTAATACTATCTCCGGGTGCAAAAGCAATCGTTCCTTCAATGACAGGACTGAATCAAGCTAATAATGCTTTTACATTACGAAATATTCCTGATACAGATAAAATCCGAGCTTTTGTAGATCATAATAAGCCAAAAACTGCTGTCATTATCGGTGGAGGTTTTATTGGACTAGAAATGGCTGAAAATCTTCATTTACGTGGTGTAGAGGTAACAATTGTTGATTTAGCTAATCAAGTGATGGCTCCACTTGACTTTGAAATGGCACAAATGGTACATGAAGAATTAATAAATAATGGTGTTCATTTAATCCTTGAAGATGCGGTTAGTGAATTTAAAAATAACGGAAAAACCTTAGTTTTAAAAAGTGGTAAAGAATTAAATACTGAACTTATTATACTCGCTATTGGAGTGACTCCTGAAAATACACTTGCAAAAGTGGCTGGTTTAAAAATCGGACCACGAGGTCATATCGTAACGACAAAACAACTGCTTACTCTAGATGAGAATAATAATGTAGTTGATGATATTTACGCTATTGGAGATGCGATTGAAGTTTATGACTATATTGATGATACCAAAACCGCAATCGCTCTAGCATGGCCTGCTAATCGTCAAGGAAGACTAGTAGCAGATCATATTAATGGACTGGATATTGAATATAAAGGCACACTAGGAACATCTGTCGCAAAAGTATTTGATTTAATTATAGCGACAACGGGAAACAATGAAAAGATTTTAAAACGTAAGGCTGTATCATACAAAGCAATTCATGTTCATCGTGGAAATCATGCTGGTTACTATCCAAATGTGCAAAATATTACGATTAAATTATTATTTGACCCAAATACAGGTAAAATATTCGGAGCTCAAGCAGTTGGTCAAGAAGGTACAGAAAAACGAATTGACGTAATCGCAACTGCGATAAAAGGAAATTTAACAGTTTCTGATTTACCTGACTTAGAACTAAGTTATGCGCCACCTTTCTCTTCAGCAAAAGACCCAGTTAATATTGCAGGTTATGTAGCTGATAATGTCTTCAATAAAGTATATGATGTTGTACATTGGGACAAAATCGATGAATTAGTTAAAAATGGTGGATATTTAATTGATGTTCGTTCACCAATGGAATTTAATTTAGGACACATTGAAGGCGCTATAAATATACCTGTTGATGTATTTCGTAATCATTTAAGTGAAATAAAAGTAGCAAAGGATTGTCCTATCTATGTAAACTGTCAAGTAGGATTAAGAGCGCATATTGCGATAAGAATCTTACAAGAAAATGGTTATACTCAAGTTTACAATCTATCCGGTGGTTACAAGACTTATTTTGCTGCGACTAGAAAGATTAACGAATTTAATTTTAAAAAAACATGGGGGAGTAAAGACATCGATACACAAAATAATGAAGTAGCCAAGGAAGTCACCGTAAAAAGTGATGAAATTATTTCAACAATAAAAGTAGATGCATGTGGTCTACAATGTCCAGGTCCGATTATGCAAACATACAAAGCAGTTGAAAAAGCAAAAGAAGATGATGTTATCTTAGTTCAATCTACAGATTGTGGTTTTGCTAGAGACATTGAAAAATGGTGTGAAAAAACTGGTAATACATTATTAAAATTAGAAAAAGATAAACAAATTTATAATGCCTATATTCAAAAAGGATGTAAAAGCTGTCTTACTGATCACATGCCTTCTACAAATGAGAATACAACAATTGTCTTATTTAGTGGTGATATCGATAAAGCCATGGCTTCAATGATCATTGCCCAGGGTTCAGCCGCAATGGGTAAACATGTAACTGTATTTTGCACATTTTGGGGACTAAATCTGCTTCGTAGAGATCAAAAAATAAAAGTTAAAAAAACTTTTGTTGAAAGCATGTTTGGACGCATGATGCCTAAAGGTCCAAATAAAATGGGAATATCTAAAATGAATTTCGGTGGCTTAGGAGCTAAAATGATGAAAGGTGTAATGAAAAAGAAAAATGTAGATTCACTTGATACACTAGTAAAAAATGCTCAAGAAGCAGGTGTAAAATTGATTGCCTGCACGATGAGTATGGATGTTATGGGAATTAGAAGAGAAGAACTCATTGATGGTATCGATTATGCAGGTGTCGCAACTTACTTAGCTGAAAGTGAAAATGCTGGTGTAACATTATTTATATAAATTAATAATAAGATAAATATATAAGTTAAAGGCTCATCAGTGATGAGCCTTTAACTTATAGTTCTTGTTCAATTTTATTATCAGATTTTTTATAGTAGTCATAGATTTTATTTACAATATATATTGCGGCAAGTGAACATATATAACCGACCAATATACCTGCTAGAATATCAGTTGGGTAATGAACAGTGAGGTATAAACGTGTAAAAGCCATTAAAGAAGCTGCACTGAAGATAAAAACCGCATATTTTTTATAAAATTTATATAGAACAAAAGCTGCCGCGAAGGCTGAAGCTGTATGACCTGATGGAAATGAATAAGATCCTGGTTTTTCAATTAAAAGAAAAATGTTCTCCATATTAGCAAATGGTCTTGTTCTACCTAAAACATTTTTTAAAAAGATGTCATTTACTATAAGCATAATGATTAAAGATACTAGGACTGTATAACCAGCTTTACGATGTTTTGTAAATATTAATAAGATTAATCCTATAGCGATAAAAATTTCACCATGATTTGCTAAATTAGTAATAAAGATCATTATTTTATCAACGATTGGCGTATGAATATTATATAAAAATTGTAAGATTGCTTGTTCAATTTTGTTAATAAGTTCTATCATAAATACCTCCTAATGATATATATTATTATACCCTAAATACAAAAAAAATCAAAGACCAATAGGTCTTTGACTCATGAAACCACACAATATATTATGTAAGTAAGATAAAATTGTTACAAAAATGAATATTTACAATAATTGGATATACAATAAAAATGGTGATTAGATGAAAAAGCGAGAATTATATTATGAGAAAATTAAAATAAATGATACTTTTTCCATACAAATTGATCCAAATAATAATGAAAATTTACTCATATTAAAAAATAACGAAGTAATTGATACTTTTTCTTTACAAAGAAAAATTTACACATTATTTAAAGTACTTCAAGATTATCTTAAAGATGACGATTACGTCATTGTTGAAGATAATCAAAGTAAAATATATGGTCAGGAAATAAATTTATACGATAACGTATATATGAAAATAAATCCTTTCCGCAAATGCCTAACTATTGACATTTACCGAAAAGATGATGATAATGAAACTTTGTTATATATAACTAAACTAACATACATATCGCAAAAATTATTTAATATGATTTTAATTCCCAAAAAACTTATTGAACAGCCTAATTTCTATATCACTAATGTCTTTAAATTTATAGATATGTTAGAATTAATGAATTCTGAAAAAATAAATTAAAGTTTTCTGAATTTTTTTATTTTTATGTTAGAAAATAAAAATGGTGATATAAATGAAACAACGAGAATTATTCTTAGATCAAATATTGATTGATGATGCATACTCCATCAAAATTGATCCTAAAAACAATGAGAATTTAATCATCTATGAAAATAATACAATTATAGATGAATTTTCATTAAAAAAACGCATTTATACTTTATTTAAAATGATTCAAGAATTAACTGATGATCAAGATTTTATACTATTAGATCAAAAAATAAAACTCTATGGTAAAGAAATAAAAATTAAAGATGATATTTATATGAAAATTTCTGAATCTCATGTATGTTTAACAGTTGATTTTTATAAAAAAGTAAATAATGAAATTATATTATACTATTTAACTAAAATGACTTATATGACACAAAAATTATTTAATAAAATGTTAATTCCAGAAAAAATGACAAATGATGAAAACTATCAAGAAAATAATGCTACAGAATTTAAAGATATGCTTGAAATATTATCCTATCCACAAACACTAAGTAATGCTTAAAAGGACTAGTTGTCCTTTTATTTTTTACTAGGATAATGATCATATAATATTGGAGATGATTATATGTTACAAGAAAAATCATGTGGAGCAGTTGTTTATAAAAAAGAAAATAATGAATATTTATTCTTAATCATTAAAAGTAAAGCATTTGATTTTTATGGATTCCCTAAAGGGCATGTTGAACATAATGAAACAGAAGTTGAAACAGCATTAAGAGAAGTGTTAGAAGAAACAAATATCAAAATAACCATAATCAAAAACTTTAAAGAAATCATTGAATATTCACCAGCTAAAGACACTAAAAAAATCGTCATTTACTTTTTAGGAGAAGCATTAAATCATGATGTTTTTATACAAATTGAAGAAATTAGTGAATCTATATGGTTGAATTATAGCGATGCTTATAAAACATTAACTTATGATAATGAAAAAAAATTATTAAAATCTGCTTATAATTATTTATTAAAATAATTATTAACCAGAACAATTTATGATTGTTCTGGTTTTTTAATTCCTTAAAGTAATAATAAAGTCATATAGTAATACACTACCTAACTGCACTATATAGATGAGTATAAAATTAACCCCTTTAATTAATTAAAAAAGCATTATAAATACATATAATGCTCTCATTCGTTTATTTAAATCTACGTCTAAAAAATGCTGGTACTTCTAATTCTTCATCTTCTTTTTTGTCTGTAGGATTTTTTAATTGATTTAATTCTTCTTCGGTATTAATTTCTAATTCTTGAATTGGTTTAATTTCTTTATTATTTAAATTGTTTGTTTTTAATGATTTTAAATCTGCCGGTTTAACTTTAGTGTGATCAAAACCGGTCGCAATAACAGTTACAATGATTTCATCATCTAAGTCAGTATTGATAGCCGCACCATGAATTACGTTAATATCTGAATTAGCCGCATTTTGAATTGCGCTAACTGCATCATTAATTTCATAAAGTGTAAGTGAAGTTCCACCCGTAATATTGATGATTGCATCTGTTGCTCCATCAATATCAGTTTCTAATAATGGACTATTTATTGCACGCATAGCTGCTTCTACCGCACGGTTTTCACCACTAGCAATCCCGATCCCCATTAACGCTGTCCCTTTATTAGCCATTACAGTTTTAATATCGGCAAAGTCTAAGTTGATTAATCCAGGGATAGCAACGATTTCAGCAATACCTTGAACGCCTTGACGTAAAACATTATCGGCTTCTCTAAATGCCTCTAACATTGGTGTGTTACGTTCAACAATTTGAAGTAAACGATCATTTGGAATAACGATCATTGTATCAACATTAGCACGTAATTCTTCAAGTCCAATATTAGCATGAATCATCCGTTTTTTTCCTTCAAATGTAAATGGCTTAGTGACAATCCCTACAGTTAATGCCCCTGACTCTTTAGCGATTCTCGCAATAATTGGTGCTGCACCAGTGCCTGTCCCACCACCTAATCCGGCAGTAATAAAGACCATGTCAGCTCCACGTAAAATTTGTTCAATTTCCTCATAACTTTCTTCAGCTGCTTTTTTCCCAACTTCTGGATTAGCTCCAGCACCAAGTCCTCTAGTTAAATCTTTTCCAAGTTGTACTCTTGTCTCAGCTTTTGATAATCGTAATACTTGTGCATCCGTATTACATACGATAAATTCTACTCCTTGAACTTCGTTCTCTATCATACGGTCGACAGCGTTACTTCCTCCGCCACCAACACCAATTACTTTTATCTTAGGCATTTGGTCAAATTCGTTTTCAAAACCAAACATCTTGTTTCTCCTCCTTAAAACGTTCCTGTCTACTATTATAAATTAAATACGGAGTTATTTCATCTATTATTTGAAAATTGTTACATTATTTAACATCATTAAATACTACCATACTGTATTGTTCTTCAAACAAGTTTTCCAAATATAAAATATTATATTGACCACTAATGATAGATGAATATTTAGGATGACGAGTTCCAATTAAATTAGGTGTTCTAATTGACACATTTTCACCAAAATTATTTTTAAACAATCTTTCAAAGTTTTCAATTTGAACAGCTCCACCAATTAATACATACATTGCAATTTTATTTTTTAAGCCTTTTTCTAAAAGATATCTTCTTATGACACGAATTATTTCTAAATATTTTTCTTCAACTATTTTTGAAACATTTTCATGTGTCATATAATTTATTGAACCATCAGAAAAATGTTGTTCAAAGATGATTTCTTCAGTTGCCTCTTTCGATAAGCAATCACCATGAGTAATTTTAAACTCTTCAGAATCATCATCATTAAGATTAAGATATTCTTTTAGAGCTTTTGTAACTATATCGCCACCAATTTTAAAAGATTCACTTGAATGAATTAAATTATTATTTAAAACCGATATAGTTGTAGTTTGTGAACCTATATCAACAACACAAGTATAGTTCATACATTCTTCTTTAGTTAATAAAGATTTTTTAAATCCAATAACATTTGGTAAAATTTCAACTACCTCAACATTTAGTTGTTCTATAATAGATAAATAATCAATAATCATCTGTTTATTCGCGTATATTAGTTCTAAACTAGAATATAATTCTCTTGTAACTTCACCAATTGGGTTATCAATACTTTTCTTTACTTTTAATGAAGTGAATTTATTTGGATAAATATAAGCAATTTCTTGATTTGGATTCGTTTCAGATATTAATTTGCTTTCTTCAGTAAACACATTATTAAATAAACTTTTAATATGTTTTCCTTTGACTTTATTATCTGGTATTGTGATGTCATAATTTACTTCTTTAGTGCTTAATTCACTACTAGGTAACATTAATACAACTGATCTAATTTTTGCTTCCAGGAAATTTTCACATTTTAATATTAATTTTGATAAATTATTATACACTAATGATTTATCTATAATATATCCTGCTTGTATTCCAGTACTTATAATTTCATCAATAAATAATATATTTTGCTTTTCTTCAATAAATTCAGACACTAATAACTTAATTGAATGTGATCCAAATTCTACTGAAGCATAAATATTACGTTTCATTATCCCACCTACCTTTTATAAGCACATCTTAATTTATTTTACTATATTTTTGCTATTAAAAAAAGATTTTTTTAATAATTATTATATATCATATATTGCCAATATTAGGAAATATATAGTATCTATACTATTATAACATAAATTATGTAATTTTTTCTATTAAAGAAGATAAAAAGTGGATAAAAAAACGCTATAATTCGATAAAATTATAGCGTTTTTAATATTTACCAGTTAAAAAATTCAATTTCAGGTTTTAACCTAACATTAGTTTTATCAAAAACTGTCATAATAACATAATCAACTAAAGCTTTTATATCATTACTTGATGCTTTATTATAGTTAACAATAAAATTACAATGTTTTTCTGACACCTTAGCTCCACCGATTGAATAGCCTCTTAAACCTGCTGATTCAACTAATTCCCAAGCATGACAATTATTAGGATTTCTAAATGTACTTCCTGCACTCGGATAATTTAAAGGTTGACTTTCATTTCTTTTTTCTTTTCTTTTATCGAGTAATGCTAATATTTCTTCCTTATTACCTTTTTCGAGTTTTAAGCGAGTTTCTAATAATAAAAAATCATCCCAGTCTTGTAAGATTGAAGTCCGATAACTATATTGTAAGTCTTTATTAGTTAATGTTACAATTTTTCCATAATTATTAACTAATGTAACATCTAATACAACATCTTTTATCTCTCGATTATAAGCGCCTGCATTCATATATAATGCGCCACCCATTGAACCGGGAATTGCTCCCATAAACTCTAGTCCCGCTAAATCAAAATTAGCCATCTCATATGCCAATTTAACACAGGAATAACCAGACCCAACTGTTACGACATCATCTTCTACTTTCAGATAATTTAGTGCCTTATTTGTTTTAATTATTACCCCATCATAATAATTATCTGATGGTAAAATATTTGATCCATTTCCAAATACACGATATCGATATTTTTTTAAGTTTAAATATTGAACTAGTTCGGTAATTTCTGATTTTGTTAATGGAAAGACAACAGCTGCCGCAATACCTCCAACTTTAAAAGTCGTATATTTTGATAGTGGTTCATCAAACTTTACTTCATAATGCTTTTCTTTCAAATAATTAACCACTTCATTCATTTAATCACCCAAATCTCATTTTATTTTGTTTATCAAGTCAATAAAATTATTACTTGAATTTGGTATACCTAACTTTTTACTATTTATTTTCATTGTTTGTAGTTTCATTGGATCATCCAGAATACTATTTAATTCTGTGAGTAATCTACTTTCAGTTAATTCATTCTCTTTAATCATTATTGCCGCGTGATGCTTAACTAAATCAACTGAATTCTTTTCTTGGTGATTATTTGTAACATACGGTGATGGTATTAATATCGCTGGAACACCAATCGCAGTAATTTCAGCTAAGCTAGTAGCTCCAGCTCGACTTATAACCAAATCTGTTACTTTAAGTAATTCAGGCATATTTTCAATATATGGTTTTATAAATATATTTTCCTTAAGATTTAGATCTATAGTACTCTTTATTATATTATCGAAATGACTTGGACCTGTGACAAATATTACTTCAATATTTTTTCTTTCACTTAACCTTGGTAATATGTTAAGAATTGTTTCATTAACATATTTTGCACCCATTGACCCCGTAAAAATCACTAATAACCGTTTATTTTCAGTTAATCCTAAAGAACTTTTATCTGCTCTTTTTGTTTCAACAACTTCTTGTGCGCGTGGATTTCCAGTTAATACTACTTTACTTTCATCAAAAAAATGTTTACTTGACTCAAAACTAATCGCGATTTTATCAACATATTTTGAAAAATATTTATTTGTAAGTCCAGGAACACTATTTTGTTCATGTAATATGGTCTTTATTTTATTTTTATGACCTGCATATACTACAGGACCACATACATAACCACCCGTACCAATGATTAAATCTGGTTTAAATTCTTTTATTTTTTTACTAACTTTATGTGTTGCTTTACAAAAATCAATCAGAGTTAAAACATTTTTATGAATTTGTTTACGATAAAAATAACGGACTTGAATGGGAAAAAAAGTGATCTTTTCTTTTTCACAGATTTTTTCTTCTTGTGCCCCTTTTTTTCCAATATATAAAATCTCAACATTTGTATCATTTTTTCTTAAAGCTTTAATTAAGGCGATTGCTGGATAGATATGTCCACCAGTACCTCCACCACTAAAGATAATTTTCATAATTATCACCTCATCATTAGTTATATTGGTCTAAAATACCAATATAATACCTAATATTATATATTATTATATTTACCTAAACCTCTTGTTGATACTTACTTATATTAAGAATTATACCAACACCAAGTAATGTTACAGTTAAAGATGAACCTCCGTAACTAAGGAATGGAAGTGTAACTCCTGTTACAGGAATTAAACCAATTACAACTCCAATATTTATAAAAAATTGAATAAAAATAATTAAGGCGATTCCTAAAGATAAAAATTTACCAAATAAATCTTTAGATTGATAACTTATTTTGAGACTCGTTAGTAAAAAAACAGTATATATTATAAAAATCACTACACCGCCAATAAAACCTAGTTCTTCTAAGATGATCGCGAAAATAAAGTCTGTTTGCGGTTCAGGTAAATAAAAATACTTTTGAATGCTATTACCAAAACCAACACCAAATAACCCACCAGGTGCTACCGCATATAAGGATTGAATGATTTGAAACCCAGCTCCTAACGGGTCACTCCAAGGGTCTAGGTAAGCAAATATCCTTTGTAAACGATAGGGAGCTGAGATAATTAACATGGCGATTCCCCCAATACCAGCTGCACCTAAGAATAAAAAATATTTTAAATCAACACCTGCGACAAATAAAATAATCACACTCGTTGTGACAATAACCATTCCAGTCCCAAAATCCGGCTGTAACATGATTACTCCAAAAACAGTTACGATTACAACTAAAAGTAGGATTATATATTTGGGTTTTTTCATATCCCTATAAAAATCAGATAAATATTTAGATAAAATAATAATTACGGCGATTTTCACAAATTCAGAAGGTTGTATTGAAAAAGCACCTACACCAATCCAACTTCGCGCTCCTCCTCTAACTAGGCCAATCCCCGGAATTAAAACCAATATTAATAATACCATCACACCTAAAAAGATTTTAGTAGAGTGTTTTTTATATATTTGATAATTTATTTGCGATACTAGTAACATCCCTAATACACCAATTGATGCAAATACTAATTGTCGAATAAGATAATAATATTGATTACCATACTTTTCGGCTGCCCAGATACTTCCTGCACTATAAACCATAAGTACACCAATGCTTGTTAGTAACAACGTAGTTACAAATAATACCCTATTAAAACGTTTTTCTTGTCTCATTTAAAACACCTC
>JARDZP010000142.1 GCA_029240795.1 Haloplasmataceae bacterium
ATTATAACATAAAAAGGAACCTTTTCCCAGATGTCATAGTCTAGGTTAAGTTCCTTTTTACATTTAAGGGCTGTTTATTTCTTTACAGCCCCTTTTTTTTACCATAAAGGAGGTCATGTTTATATTATCAATAAGAATGCGGATTTAAATACTCGAAGGTTGTTTAAGTATTTATGAAGCCAATCATTAATTGCTTAGATGGTTTTTGGTGTGTTAGGATAAACCTTCCTGAAGATTGGTATAAAATATTGGGAAGCTTGATTTAAACCTTACTGAAGCTTCCTAATTCACTATGCTGAGATAGATCAAGAAACAAATCGAAATGATTTGTACTAAAGACAGACTGAGTATTGGCGAGAAGTGATTAAAGTTGTTAGAATGTTTCATTGAAAAATTTTTATTTTAATTTATTCTCATCCTTTTATATCATTTTAAGTAAATTATATAATAGGTTAATATTTGATTCTATCTTCTTTTCTTAAAATAAAGATAATTTTGTAATTAAAATATCTTTCTTATAATATTTTATAATATAAACAAAGGAGGAGAAATTGTGGAAATAAATTTAGATTTTATTCGAAATGAAATAATAGGTAATAATTTACTTTTTGATACACCATATGGAAAAAGGTTAATTACATATACTGATTATACAGCTTCTGGTAGGACGCTAGCGTTTATCGAAAAATACATGATTAAAATCCAAGAAATGTATGGAAATACCCATACAGAAGATAGTTATACAGGTAAAACCATGACAGGGTTATTACACAAAGCTGAAAAAAATATAAAACATTATGTTGGTGCCACTGAAAGAAATTATATTTTTCCGGTGGGTACAGGTACTACTGGAGCTGTCGCAAAGTTATGTGAAATAATTGGGTTATATTTAACACCAGGATTAAAATATAAAATTGATGAGTATGTTAAACAATTTAAAGAAGAAAGTCGATATAAACAAGAAATTATAGAAGATTTATTCAAAAATATGAGTGAAAAAAAGCCAATTGTATTTGTAAGTCCGTATGAACATCATTCTAATTATTTGATTTGGAAAGAAACATTTGCGGAAGTAATAGAAATTAGATTAAATAAAACAGGTTGTTTAGATCTTTTGGATTTAGAAACTAAATTAAAATTACCTGAATATTCTGATAGGATAAAAATAGGGTCATTTTCAGCAGCATCGAATATTACAGGAGTTAAAACGGATGTATACGAAGTAGCGAGAATTCTTCATCGCCATAACGCACTCGCATTTTTTGATTTTGCCGCATGTGCTCCATATGTAGAAATAAATATGAATTTAGATAATGAATCTTACTTTGATGCCATCTTTTTCTCACCACATAAGTTTATTGGTGGACCTGGTTCTAGTGGTATCCTACTTATTAATAAAGATTTATACAGTAATTTATATCCACCAACCGTAGCTGGTGGTGGAACAGTAAGTTATGTAAGTCCATTTAATTATATGTATTCAGAAAATGTAGAAGAAAGAGAAAAGGCTGGTACACCAGGAATCTTACAAATAATAAAAGCTTCTTTAGCATTAGAATTAAAACAATTAATTGGAACAAATAAAATAAACGAAATTGAAAAGACATACTTTGACTATGCATTAAATAAATTAGAAAATCAACCCAATATTATTATTTATGGACATAAGGAATGTAGTAAAAAAATAAATATCCTTTCGTTTAATATTAAACACGAGAATAAATTTTTACATCATAAACTTGTTGCGAAATTATTAAATGATCTATTTGGCATTCAATCAAGAGCCGGATGTGCTTGTGCAGGACCATATGGACATAGACTATTAGGACTTGATAAAGAGTTTTCACAAAAGTTTGAGAGTGCAGTTAGAAAAGGAGTATCATCATTAAAACCAGGATTTGTTAGAATTAATTTTCATTATTTAATGTCACAAGAAGAAATTGATTTTATTTTAAATGCGATTATTTTTATCGCAAATTATGGTAATTTATTTTTGTCTCAATATGTAATAAATCTTAAAACAGGCTCATGGAATCATCTAACATTTGTTGAAAATAATCAACTAATTGATAATTTTGGGATATTAGATAGTTTTAATTATCATAATGATGATGTATTCAAACAGACTAATATAAATAAATCTGTTGAATATAATAATTATATAGATCAGGCTATTAAAGAAGCTAATTCACTTTATAGTAAATTTGTTAGAGATTTTAAAGTGTTTGAAAATCCTAAATTTGAAGAAATAAGATGGTTTAATTTTATAAATTGTTGAATTAAAATGTAAAGTTATAAAGAAAGACATATCAATTATAAATTGTTGAATGTCTTTTTTAATGATATGATGTTAATGAAAAATACAATATAATTTTAAGAAATCTTTAGATTTTATCATATTTGGAAACTAATCAATTTGGCACAAGTAAAGATTAACTAAGCTTAACTAATCTTTACTTCCTAAACCTGAGAAATAAATAAAATTAATTGTGGGATGATAATAAAGAAATATACTAAAAATGATTTCAAATAAGGTGATTAATATGTTTTTAACTTGAACAGGTCTAACATTACTATCTCTGGTTTTTAACAACTCTATCATCACTTGCTAAATATTTATGTAAGAAATATTCGAAAACTGAGATGATAATAAAGAATACAAGTAAACTCGTAGATGTGGTATAAAAATCATCGGAAATTAAGTCGACTATGTAAGCCAATATGCAAGCAAGTATACCATCACTGATCGTTGCTACAACATTACCGAAACTTGTTAGTATGAGTAGGTCACCAATTATGAAATTCATTATTGTACATACTATTGCTACTATTATTAGCCATCTAAAAGGATTATCTTCTAATACTCCAAAAGCAATCCAAGTTGCTAAAAAAGTAGCTATTAATTTAATTATTAAGCCGCTAAAAGTTTTGTTCATATAGAATACTTCCTTTCTTAGTTTATACTAATAGTTTAGGTAAAATATGTAATGTAATACATTTATATTAAAATAATGAAATTTGAAATATCTAGACTTAAAAAAAATAATGATATAGATGGAATAAGCAATTACCAATTAGTTAATTATATTATTTCAATGTGATTATTTATTAGTCATAAAGTTCAATTTGTTTCATAATATTTATAAACGTAAATTATTTACATAAATCTCTAAGAATTTAATAATTATTACAAGAGGTGATACATTGAATAATAATACAATTGGACTTTTCGTTTCTTTTATTTTTTTCTGTTTAATTTACATTGTTTCATCATGTTTATTTAGATTAAAAATATTAGTAGGCGAGAGATGTCGTAAATTTATACATATATCAGCAGGATATTGGTGGATCATTGCGATGGTTTATTTTGATAATTTTATTTATGCTTCAATAATTCCGTTAATATTTATCATCTTAAATGCAATTTCTCACAAGTATAATCTTGTTAAGATTATTGAAAGAAAAAATAATAAAAATTTAGGAACGATTTATTACCCCATATCACTTCTTGTATTAGTTATATTAACATTTGGAATATTAAATAAACCATATGTTGGAGGTATTGGAACATTATGTATGGCTTATGGTGATGGTTTTGCGGCTATAATTGGTACAGAAATAAAAAGCAGAAAAATCTATCATAATAAAACAATAGTGGGAACCTTAACAATGTTAATTATATCAGCCTTTTTTACAATGATTATTTTATTAAAATATAACACAGAAAGAATTGTTATTAGTGTTATCATTGTATCCATAGTTGCTACAACTCTAGAACTATTTTCTAAAAAGGGTCTTGATAATTTGACAGTACCAATTTTATCATCACTAACATACCTGTTAATTATGTATTTGTAAA
>JARDZP010000057.1 GCA_029240795.1 Haloplasmataceae bacterium
GGCATAGATAAAGCACAGTGCCTCGCAATCCTCGTTAATTACTTAAATCTAACCAAAGATGAAGTCATCGCTATTGGTGATGGTTATAATGATGTATCGATGGTTGAATACGCAGGTCTTGGAGTCGCAATGGCAAATGGTTGTGAACCAATCCTGGAAAAAGCTAATTACATCACTTTATCTAATGATGAAGACGGTATCGCACACGTGATTGAAAAATTCATTTTAAAAAATAAAACTATATAATATAACGAATATAAAATAAATAAAAACACTGTTAGTTTAACAGTGTTTTTATTTATAAAAAACTATTTTTTATCTTCAGATTTTTGTTTCGGTTTTTTTGGTTGTGGTTTTTTTGGTTCTTTTTGTTTTGCCATTTTAGATTCCTCCTCCCAAAAAAAGATGGCTTACTTTTATGCTTTTTTCGAGAAGAATACTATACTTTTATTCTAACAGTTTTACACTTAAAATTCAAGGTTTATTATGAGATTTACCTATTTTCATCTTATTCGTTTATCCCACTATTTATGTTAGAGAACAAACTATTTATTATTGTTTTTAATACTAAAATTACCGAATTTCCATCGAAGAAATTCTCATTATTCTCAACGGAAAATGCTGATATATGACAATATTCACATGATTCAGCATAAAGTCCATTTGTATAATCCATTAATTCATCATTCACTAAATTTTTAACAGAAAAGGTGATTAAATCAATCGTTTTAGGAGCTTTTTCTTTATGTCCTAAAAAGCCTATTGCCCACCCATTCGTCTGCTTTATATTATGTTTTATTTTCGTTAATTCAAATTGTGGGTATTTATTTTGAAAATACAATTTTAGTTTATTATAACACTCTTCATAATTTAATAAATAGGCTTTTTCAAAAGCTTTCATTTCTTTATGGTCATTATAGTATTTAGCCATATACTCTACTAAATCTTTACTTAAAATCATACTATGTAATTTATAGATTTCATTTAACTCAGGATTTTTTAATAATATATAAAAAACACCGATAAATTCTAAAATATATCTCGTTTTAATATAAAATAGATATTTCCTATTATTCAGATTGGCCCATTCTAAATCAAGATAATTTAAAATAAACTCATTAAATAAAACCATTAATACCTGATTATTACTTTCAATGATTAGATTTTGAATTTGATAGACATGATTAATACTCACATAACTATTATTGATATAATTTTTAATTTCAATGTCTTCGTAAATTTTATTTAGATAACCCTCATTAAAATTAAAAACTTTAGATAATAATTTAAAAACTAAATTTTGTAATTGTCTTATTATACCATCATCACCAAATACAGCTTCAGAAAAATCAATTTTAATATGATTAACATTAAAACGTGGATGAACAGTATCATCGCATAATTTGATCCAAAACTTCAAAGATAATTTCGTATTGTTATCTAAATTACTATAATCCACTAATTCAATTAACGAGTTAGGGTAATTATCCTCACTGCCAATAAAATCAAATCGATCACGTTTATGAATGATATCTTTATCTTCAATAACTTCATTTAATTTATAACGTTTATTAAAAGCCAAACCATATTTAACTTTGATATAATTAAAGTCACTTATCCGTTTATCATAAAAAGTTTTAGATACACTTATATCACTATTTTGAAAGATATTAGAAAGTAAATAGGCTTCAATACAACCTCTTAATAAAATAGCTTTAGTATCTAGCATCTCATTATTATAAGTTCTTAATAAGTAACCCTCTAATCGATTTGAATAGTTTTCCATACAAACTATAATACTCTTTTTAAGATCATCCACTTTTTCCTCACTTTTAATTTTTACAATAAACTGCTTTAAGTTCATTACTTCATTAAAATAGGAACTAATCATTTTCCCCATATTATCCTCTTCTTCTTATAATTAATGATAATTATATTATAAGAAATTTATTCTATCTTGTCGATATATGTTAATTCATAATTACTTTTAATAATATAATATTTCAAACAAAAAAATAAGTGAAATTTTCACAAATTTTGAAAATTCACTCATTTTTTTCTTTGTATATTCAGAAAACTATTTCTTTTCTTGTGGTTTAGTAGCTGGTTTAACTTCTGCTGGTTTTTGTTGTGGAGCTACTGGTTTTTTTTGTTCTTGTTTTGCCATTTTAGTTTCCTCCTCCCAAAAAAAGATGACTTACTTTTGTGCTTTCTTTGAGAAGATTTCTATACCCTTATTCTAGTCCATTTATATTTAAAATTCAAGTTATTTATGATAGATTTATCAAATTTATAAACAAAAAAATAACTTACACAAATATGTAAGTTATTTTAATTTATTATTCAACTGTAATTGAAGCTGTTGGGCAACTTTCAGCTGCTTCTTTAGCTGAAGCTACTACATGATCAGCTATTTCAACATCAAATGCATTTGCTAGTCCATCATCATCCATATAAAATATATCTTCACAAATTGATGGACATAATCCACACCCAATACATGTATTTTTATCTACGAAACCTTTCATATTATCAATTTCCTTTCTTATATATAAATTAATTATTTGAATCCTCATTACTATTATATAATATATGTTTTAAAATACAACCATTATGCGTTATTTTTTATACTTTTATAGTATTTCTCTTATTTTTTAAATTAATCTTATTTAGTTTATTTCTTTATTTATTAATGCTTTATCATATGGCTCTAAATGAGCGATTAAATCGATATTTTGTTTAAATTCAGTTCTCATTTTATTCTCAATATCGTGAATTAATTCATGTGATGCTTCAATACTCATTTCCCCAGATAAAAGAATGTGTAAGTCAATATAAATTTGATCTAATGTACCACGACTGCGAACTTTATGTACATCTTTTACATCTTGAAAATGAAGCAAAATAAATTCTTTAATTTCTTCTTGTGATAATAGATTTTTATCCATTAAGACATTACTTGTTGAAATTAATATTTCATAAGCAGTATAAAAAATAAATAATGCGACGACTATTGATAAAATCGGGTCAATGATACTTGGTGCTCCTAATTTAATACTGAAAAGTGTAATTAATACACTCACTGAAACTAAAATGTCACTACGAGTATGTTTAGCGTCTGACATTAAAATTTCACTATTTAATTTTTTGCCAACCCTATATTCATAATATGCTACCGCAATATTAATTAGTACAGTGAAAATAATAGCGATTAAACTTACTAAAGTAATACTATGTGTGCTTGGATTTATTAACCATCCAATTGCTCCACTGATAATATTAATTCCTAAAATAATGAGGAAAAAACCAATAAATAATGCCGCAATTGTTTCAGATTTGCGATGACCATATGGATGATCCAGATCGGCAGGCTTTGCGGCGATTTTTACCCCAATTAAACCTACGAAGTTATTTAATCCATCTGTAATCGAATGATATCCATCAGCTTGTAAACTTGCGCTGTTAATGATAAAGCCAACGAATACTTTAATGATTGAAACAAAGATGTTGGCAACTAAAATACCCCATAAAATTTTAGTTATGGTTTTATACTTATCCAATATATTTCATCCTTTCAAAGTTGATATAAAAACATCTGTGAGATTTTATCCCACAGATGTTTTCTGTTGCCATTAGGCCCAGCAAAATAATTGCCTGATCTAATATTAAGTTTAATAATATTATATTCACTGTTTTTTAAATGGATAATCTTTTTTTATTCTTTTGCTAATTTATTGATATAAAATGATGATAAAGAAGCTATTAAGAAAAAAATAATACTTAAAATAATTGTTTTAGCGCCCGTATTAAAATCAAGACCAAGAACTAATTCAGGTAAAGAACCTACAACAAATCCTATGATTGCAAAGAAAGTAATACTGTATTTATGTTCTAATAAATATTCCATCAGTTTCGAAAATATTAAGGCACCGACTGCGAGTCCAAGTCCTAATGGAATTAAAATGTACATTTTCTCCATAATTGCATAAATCATTTCTTTTGAACCAAATGGTAATTCTAGAACACCTTTTACATCAGTAATCGCATTCATCACTAAGCCATAAACTCCTAAAAGTAACAAAAGAACCGTACCACTAATGCCAGGAATCACTAATGAACCTGCCATAATAAAGCCAACTACAAATAAGAAAGAGATATTTCTAACATTAATGATCACTTCAGTCTGTTCAATATTATCTTTAATTGACGGATTATCTAGTAGCGAGAATAATATCCCTATAGCTAGTGTTATAAAAAAGGGAATCCAAAGTTTATGTGAATAACCTTTTTTAATAGCGGTATAAAATAATGTTGGGATTGTTCCAACAACTAATCCTAAAAAAGTAAACATGGTTTGCATTGGAAATCTATCGATTAATGCGAGTTGAATTGATGCAAAAAGAACGACACCAATTCCAGCACCAATCCCAATTGAAAGTAAAAAGAAAACATGTTTCTTGAAATCTTTAAAGACATTATTAATCGCATAAATAATCTTTTCGTACAGCCCAAAAACGATAGCTAATGCTCCACCACTCACTCCAGGAGCAACGGCACCAGCACCTATAAAAATACTTTTAAATACATTTTTCAAAAAGTTCATGATAATCCCCATTTCTATAAATATATTTAATTTTATAATAATCTCTATATATTGTAAATAGATTTTTATCTTTTATCGCTACTGTTATATTATTTGTTTATAATTAATATAAATAAGTAATACATAATTATGGTTAGTAAAATAATAAATATTTAACAGAGGAAAAAGTAACTGATCATAAAGAAAATGTAAGTAACTTTTATGAAAAATATAAAGTAGTTAATAAGATCTTAATGATAAAATTTATTGAAATGAAGTATATTTGTTGATGTTATGCCTCACAAGGAACAAAAAAAATACTAAAAACACATTGCAAACTGTTTTTAGTATTTTTTTATATATATTAGTTATTTTTAATTGCTTTTATTGGTTTCATTAATGTAATTCGTTTAAGTGGTAAATAAGTAGATATTATGACTACAATAACTGCTAATCCTATAACCGCTAGAATACTTAAAATATTCACATAAAGTAGTACTAATGGAACTTCAAAGTTTTTAGTGATTGAATTATTAACTAAAATTACAACAACCGCGGTTAATATATTAGCTAAAACACTTGCGAAAATTGCGATGATCAAACTTTCAGTAATAAAGATTTTTGAAACATCAATTCCTCTTGCGCCAACTGCTCGTAATGTTCCGATTTCTTTTTGTTTAGAGGAGATACTTGTAGAAATGAAGGTAAACATCATGAATGCGGCAAATAAGGAAATGACTCCACCAACGATATATAAAATGTTTCTAAATATTGTAGTTATTTCATCAAGTGTATATAATATATAACTATATTCAGTTTTATGTCTATAATTTAATTGATCAATATTTTTAATGAACCTAGTATTTTCATTACTATTCTCCCCTAATAATGCTGTGACACCAATTGTATTTTTATTATACGATGTAGTGTTATATAAATAATTTAATTCATTAGGAGTAAACAACGCATTATTTTGACCTTGAAAGGGTTCAGTTAAAAACATACCAATATTATCATATATTCCAACTATTTTATATGTTTTTTCAATTGTTTCATATGCAACAAAATCTTTTATGTCATGAATTTTAAAGAAGATATCTTTACCAACGTATTCTATTATCTCCTTAGGAGTTATCTCTTGATTTTTAAAAAGGTAACCGTGATATTCAATGAGAGCTGAAACACCTAATACAATCTCTGTATCATTTATAGGAAGTCTACTATCAGGTGTTAAAAAATACTTTTCAAAGCTTTCATTCGCAGTAGTTGCGTAAAAATATACTCCTCTGCTTATCATTCCTGTTTCTAGACTACCAGTTTCTTCTAGAATACCTAGAAAATCAACATTAAAATTTAAGCTTTCGTATGTTTGGTTTGTCATATAAATTATTAAATATTCTGTATTACGTTCATTATTAAAATTTGACTTGTCAAAGGCGTTATAATCTTCTTCTGTTTTTAAATGATCATATTTTGTATAATCAGTTTGGACAATACCTGTAATCTTTAAATCACCTTTTAAGGTCTTACCTAATACATCATTCATGTCCGTTATATTATCAAATGCTTCAAAATGGATGAAAGCATCTGCTAAATAATCAGTAATTAAGATTTCACTTTTTTTAATTGGATACTCTCCAAATCTAAGCTTAAATTTACTAGAATTTTCATCAATTATGTTAATTCTGTTTACCTGATAAAAATTATAATAGGGTTCATTTAAACCATTGTTTTTGACATCAATTAGTTCATGAACAGCAATTCCTGTATTAATTGTCTTTAAGAAGTCGATACTTTGATAATCCTTTTTCAATTGATCAATATCTTCATCATCAAAGGAAACTTCTTGTGGTCCACAATATTCATGATCTCCATAGGTATTACAAACTTCTTCATTTTTACTTAGCGGAATAACATTAACATTAGCCTTTTCAAACGTTAAAATTGAAGCTTTAGATATATCGTAGAATACAAAGTTAGTTGCTATTCCGACAAACATCAATGCCACAACAAATAAAAATGTCATTAATACTAATCTAATTTTACGAGTAAACAAACTACTTACAGCTAATTTATAAGCATGTCTAAATGGTAAAGAGGACTTCTTTAATTCGAAGGTATCATCTGTTTCACTATTTAAATGTTCCTCAACATCGTAATAACTTTCATTATTTGCTTCTTTTATCACTTCAGGAACAATCGTCGCGATATATTCTTGATCATCAGTTAAAGAAAAGTAAACATCATTCTCTTCACTTAACAATAAGTCATTTAAATAATTAATCATCTTTTGTGTTAATTGTTTACCTTTAGGTAATCTTATAACCGACTTGAAATCTCCATTGACTTCATAGATTTCTTCAGTTACAACACTTTGCCCATGATTAATTTGATCACTAATGATTTCTCCGTCTTTTAATTCAATGATTCGATCGCCATATTCACGGGCAAAATCAGCGTCATGCGTTACCATAATAACAAGCTTTTCTTTCGATAATTTCTTTAATGTTTCAAGAATCATTTTACCTGTTTCACTATCTAAGTTCCCAGTTGGTTCATCAGCTAAAATAATTTGTGGGTCTTTTACTAAAGCACGAGCAATTGCTATTCTTTGTTTTTGTCCCCCACTTATTTCATTTGGCCGACGATTCATATAGCCATCTAAATCGACTTGTCGTAGGATTTCAGCTACCCTTTCTTCAATTCTCTCTTTAGGATAACCTTGTAATTCAAGTGCTAAAGCAATGTTTTTACCTACAGTATATTCTTCAATAATATAAAACTCTTGAAAAACAAATCCAACATAAGTATTTCGATAGGAATCCCACTCGTTTGCCTTAAAATCTACTGTTGATTTATTTTTAATATTAATTTCGCCCTTGTCGAAATTATCTAAACCACCTAATATATTTAATAAAGTTGATTTTCCACTCCCACTTTTTCCTAAAAGAACGATGAAGCCTTTACTACCAAGTTCCAAATTTATTCCTTTTAAGGCATGATGAGTAAGTCCTTCTTTACTTTTATAATATTTTTGTAACCCATTTATTTTTAACATCTTTTCCACCTGCCTTAATTATTTTTAATAGCTTTAATTGGTTTCATAAGCGTAATACGTTTAAGCGGTAAGTATGTTGCAATCAGTACAACAATTACTGCTAACCCAAAGACAATAATAATTGCAAGCAAACTTACGTAAAGCAGAACTAATGGTATATCGAAATTAGCGGTTATAGAGTTATTGATAATACGGACAATAACCGCAACAAGGATGTTACCTAATAATCCTGATATAAACGCTATAATTAAACCTTCGGTCAAGAAGATTTTTGAAACATCAAAGCCTCTTGCACCAATTGCCCGTAATGTACCTATTTCTTTACGTTTTGAGACTATACTAGCAGATATAAACGTAAAGATCATAAACGCTGTAAAAATCGAAAACACTGCACCAATTGCATAAAAGATATTTTTACCAGCTTTAGTTGTATTACCTAAGGAGTAAACAATAGAACTATATTCAGTTTGATGACGATAATTTAATTTTTCTAAGTCCTTCATAAATATTTCGTTTTCTCTGTTATTGTCACCTAATTGGGCTGTAACATAATATAATGTACGATATAGGAACTCTCCAGATGACTCATATAATCTTCTGAATTCACTATCAGTAAAAACAGCACTTTCAGGTGGCATGTTAAATATATCAAATGGTTTAATATGACCAATATCATCGATAATTCCAACTATTTTATACATAGTAGTTTCATTTGTTTCTGCTTTGAATCCATCCATTTGTAGCAAATTAAGAGGAACTTCAGTGCCGATTAATGATTCTAGTGTTTCAATTAAACTAGCTCCGTTTGAAGGTAATAAATCATCTTTATTAATTAACCCTAATCGATACAATAAAAAATTAATTGTTGGTGTTATTTCATTATTTTCATTAGGAAATTCACCATTAATGAGATATTGTTGATAATTTGCTTGATACTTCAAAATCATCACATTTTGATCTTCATAATTAATTTGGATTTTAATATTAGTTGCTGCTACATTATTAAAGACTAATTCATATGTAGATCGTTTTAGAAATAATTGTTGATAGAAATAGTCACGATTAAGATTAAAACTTGCATCATAATATTGTTCATTTCTTTCTTTTAAATAAGCAAATCTTTCATAATCGGTATCAACGATTCCTGTAATATTCAATATAGGGTCTTGTAAATTAAATTTTTTACCAACAAGATCTTCGATTGAATCCACACCAGTAAAAACATTATATTTTACTAACATTTCAGCGATATAATCAGTGATTAAAATATCATTATCCTGAACCACATCTGTACCATGAATAATAGTATAAGTTTCATTATCGTCAACAAAAGTCAAACGAGTAATTGAATCTGAATCATACATGTTATTCCAAATGGAATTATCTCTTACAAAATTTACAAATTGACCTAACGAAAAAGAGTGTTTAACTGATGTTGAAAAATTTATATCTTTATATTTCTCTTTAAAATAAGTTATATCTTCTTCTTTCATTGGTACTTCCCTGTCATTACAATATACACCCTGAAAACATTCTTTTTCAGTTTTAATGATCGGAACAAAAGTAATATTAGCTTTATTGAAGGTCAAAAATGTTGCTTTACCTATATCATAAAAAGTAAAGTTAGCAGCAATACCTACCATCACTAGTGATACAACAAATAAAAAAGATATCATAACAAGTCTAATTTTGCGTTGAAATAAACTACTTAGAGCTAATTTAAATGCATGTTTAAAAGGTAAAGATGACTTCTTTAAAGCGAATGAGTCACTCGTTTCCTCTTTCAAATGCGATTCGACATCATAATGATTATCATGACCCGCATTTTCATGATCTATTGTCACAAACTTTGAAATAGATTCTAACTTGTCTGTTATAGATAAATATAAATCTTTTTTTTCACTTAACAAAGACTCATTTAAATAATTAATCATCTTTTGTGTTAATTGTTTACCTTTAGGAAGTCTTATCACTGATTTTACAGTATCATTAACTTCATAAATTTCTTCCTTTACAACACTTTGATTGTAATTAATTTGATCGTTGATTACTTTACCATCCATTAATTCAATGATTCGA
This sequence comes from Haloplasmataceae bacterium, assembly GCA_029240795.1. Lineage (GTDB taxonomy): Bacteria > Bacillota_I > Bacilli_A > Haloplasmatales > Haloplasmataceae > JARDZP01. Next base: position 9,720 of record JARDZP010000057.1, read on the forward strand.
TCTCCATATTCACGAGCAAAATCAGCGTCATGCGTTACCATGATTACTAACTTATCTTTCGATAATTTTTTTAATGTTTCAAGAATCATCACACCTGTTTCACTATCTAAATTTCCTGTTGGTTCATCAGCCAAAATAATTTGTGGATCTTTTACTAAAGCACGGGCAATCGCAATTCTTTGCTTTTGTCCCCCACTTATTTCATTAGGTCGACGATTCATATAACCATCTAAGTCGACTTGACTTAAGATTTCAGTTACTCTTTCATCAATTTTGTTCTTAGGGAATCCTTGTAACTCAAGTGCTAAAGCAATATTTTTTCCAACCGAATATTCATCTATAATATAAAATTCTTGAAAGACAAAGCCTACATATGTATTACGATATGAATCCCACTCGCCTGCCTTAAAATCTACGGTTGATTTGTCCTTAATGATAATTTCACCAGTATCGAAATTATCTAATCCACCTAAAATATTTAATAAAGTTGATTTACCACTCCCACTTTTTCCCAAAAGAACTATAAAGCCTTTGCTACCAAACTCTAAATCGATTCCTCTTAAAGCTTGATGTGTTAGTCCTTCTTTACTTTTATAATTCTTATGCAATCCTTTAATGCTTAACATTTAGACACCTCCTACATATTAGTTTAATTATATTTGATTTTTTCAATCTTTACAAGTTTAAATATTTTTATAATACTGTATTTTATTATTTATCACTATAGCAAGTTTTATTAATTACATCAAATTGTGAATTGAGAGTAAAGTTTCCGTTTGATGCGGGTAAATAAATCTTGGTGTTAAGATTATCCTCATCAGTTCAATTGATTAATTTCAAACATCATTGTCACTTAATACTAAATTAAAAAAATGATTAATAAAATAAATAAAAGCTAATATAATAATGTGATATGATAATTTATTATAAATTGAAAGGATTTGAGTTATGGTAGATTTTATAAATTTAGAGAGTGTGTTTAAACGATATAAAATTGGCGAAATTGAAGTTAATGCATGTGACAATATAACATTTCAAATCAAAAAGGGTGAATTTGTTATCATTGTTGGTCCATCTGGTGCTGGAAAAACGACTGTTTTAAACTTACTTGGTGGTATGGACACTTGTGATGAAGGTCATATTATTGTAGATTCGAAGCAAATTAGTTCTTATTCTACCAAAAAACTAACGTCTTATCGCCGTATAGACATCGGTTTTGTTTTTCAATTTTACAATCTTATTCCTAATTTAACAGCGCTAGAAAATGTAGAAATAGCAACACAAATTTGTATGAATTCATTAGATCCAAAACTTGTCTTATTAGAAGTAGGCTTAGAAAAACGCATGAGTAACTTTCCCGCACAGCTTTCAGGAGGTGAACAACAACGGGTTGCCATCGCAAGAGCATTAGCGAAAAATCCTAAACTCTTGCTTTGTGATGAACCTACAGGAGCACTAGATGATATTACTGGAAGGTCAATCTTAAAGTTACTTCATAAGACGTGTAAAGAAAGAATGATGACAACAATCGTAATCACCCACAATTCCGTGTTAGCACCTATGGCTGATCGTGTTATACAAATGAGGAGTGGAAAGGTTGCCGCTATTACTGAAAATCCTAATCCTGTTAGTGTAGAAAGGATTGAATGGTAATGAAAGCATTTAATAAATTAGTGACGCGCAAAATAACTAAAAATAAAAGTCGCTATTTTAGTATTTTATTAATTATCCTATTAGGTGTCGCCTTCTATTCGGGGATTAAAGCGACAAGCCCAAATATGCAAATTGCCGCAAACAACTATTTTAATAATCAAAATTTCATGGATATAGAAATTATTTCACCCACTGGATTTAGTGAAGATGATTTAAAAACAATTAAACTAATTCCTGAAGTCAATGACATCTCTTTAGCTTATAGCACAGAAGTATATGTAAATCTAAACAATACAAAATTGATTATAAAACTATTATCACTTAGTAGTTATATTAATAAACCCAGTTTAATTAAAGGTCATCTCCCACAAAATAATCAGGAATGTGTCGTAGACCCACAATTTCTAAAACAATCAGATTTTAACATAGGTGATACAGTCACCTTTTCAAGTGATATTACACTTAACACTATTTTAGTAACAAATGTTTGCACGATAGTTGGTATCATTAATCTTCCTCAATATATCTCTCTAGATCGTGGTGTGAGTCATTCATTGGGTGGAGAAATAAATAGCTACATCCTATTAAACGATGATGCATTTGTTTTACCCAAATACACTCATGCCTACCTTACAATCAATCATCCGAGTAACTTTTCTCGCTTCTCAGATGAATATGATCATTTATTAAAAACAGCTACAGAAAAACTAAAACATCCTAGTTGGGTTGTACTAGATATAAACAGTAACGCTGGTTTCCTAGGATATAAAAGTGATGCTGAAAGAATCGCTGCGATTGGCAACGTCTTTCCGATTGTTTTCTTTTTAGTAGCAACTCTAGTTAGTTTAACCTCAATGACGCGTTTAGTTGAGAATGATCGGACTGAAATAGGTACCTTAATATCATTAGGATATAATCGAAAATCAATTATTAAAGGATATTTAACCTATGCAATTTCTGCTTCGCTTTTAGGTAGTGTCTTCGGTGTTATTTTAGGTTTTCTAATTTTTCCTCGTGTAATCTTTTCTTCATATAGTATGTTATATACTTTACCGCCTCTAGTTGTTACCCTTATCCCAAAGCATGTTTTATTTGCGACAATGATTGCGGTACTTTTAGTATCTGTAACTACCTACTTTGTTTGTTCAAAATTGTTTAAAACAACACCTGCAATTCTAATGCGACCCAAGTCACCCACTGCCGGCAAAAGAATCTTCCTAGAAAGGATATCTTTCATTTGGAAACGGTTGAATTTTAATCAAAAAATTACCTATAGAAATTTAATTCGATATAAAAAACGTTTCTTTATGACCATTTTTGGAATTATGGGCTGCACCGCATTACTATTAACTGGATTTGGTTTAAAAGATTCGATTGGTGATATTTCACATAAACAATTTGATGAAATACGACCTTACGATATGGAACTAACCCTAAAAGATCATTTGACTCAAACTGAATTAGCTCCAATTCATCAAACATTAATAGATTATGAAATAAACCAGATATTTTATGCCAATCAAACACCACTTGAAGTTGAAGACCATTTCATCAGAAATATATATTTATTTGTACCAGATACACAAGAAAATATGGATGAATTCATTCATTTAAGAATGCGCAGTAACCATAGAGAGATAAATTTAAATGATGATGAAGTCATCATTACTGAAAAGCTCGCTTCATTATTAGATGTGGGTATCGATTCACAACTAACAATCGTTACAAACAATCAACAACGTCTCACAGTAAAAATCGGTGGCATAGTTGAAAATTACATTTATCACTATGTTTATATGTCAAAGCCACTTTATGAACAGTTAACTCAACAAAATTTTTCACCCAATGTCATATTAGGAAAGACTTCTATCGATGAAGCTAGCTTATCGCCAAATTTATTGAAACAACCAGTTGTAAAAAGTGTTCGTTTCGTTTCATCCATTAAAACCTACTTTGTTGATATGATCGAAGCATTAGACATTGTAGTCTTGATTTTAATAATATCCGCAGAACTACTCGCGTTAATTGTCTTATTTAGTTTAACAAACATTAATATCGATGAGCGAAAGCGTGAGCTGGCAACTATTAAAGTATTAGGATTTTATGATATCGAAGTTTCCTCCTATATTTATCGAGAAAATATGATTCTAACGTTTATCGGTTCAATATTAGGGCTTATTTTTGGTTACTTCCTAGTACAATATGTTTTAGTCACCGCAGAAGTAGATATGCTGATGTTTAGTAGAGAAATAAAGCCACAAAGTTTCATTAATTCAGTTCTCCTAACTTGCATATTCGCATTTTTTGTTAACTTCATCATGCATTTTCGCTTAAAACATATTAATATGATAGAATCCTTAAAAAATGTTGAATAAAAATAAATCATATTAAAAATGCTTCTTCTTGTTTTATAGAATATAACTTACCAAGGGTGTTTTATTTTATTTCTACTTTAGATAATTGACTCTCATTTTTTCTATTATCACATTTACTCCTTTTGAGTTAAAAAGTGCGAGTAAATTCTCAAGTTCATAATTACCACTTTTTTCACTTACTATAAAAGAACCTAATTGTCAATTGCATAAGCATAGTCTGCAAAGTTACTTTCAACATCAAAAACCCATAAAATTCAATACTATTTAAATAAAAAAGGCATATTTCTGTATGAGGTTCTTACTTAACATTGGATAACAAAGGAAATCAGGTATTATAAAATATCTGATTTTTTTATATATATTTATAAATTTTACTTCTCTTCTTTGGG